>JBAQWI010000265.1:0-29304 GCA_049298835.1 Oscillospiraceae bacterium | reverse complement strand
ATACAGTTCTATAGCTAGGTCTTTAAACAAAATTCCATTTAAATGATCAATCTCGTGGCAAAGTGCACGTGCAAGCAAGCCCTCACCCTCGATTTGGTATTCTCTACCGTTTCTATCGAAGGCTTTTACAATGACGTGCATTGGTCTTGATACATCACCATATTCTTCAGGGCTTGAAAGACACCCCTCAACACCAGTTTGTTCGCCAGATTGCTCTATGAAAATCGGGTTGATAACCTCGTAAAGATTGTCACCTGTATCAACAAGTACAACTCGTCGCAAAACGCCAACCTGTACCGCTGCAAGCCCAACTCCATCTGCTGAATACATTGTTTCAGCCATATCATCTAAAAGCTGCCAAAGTTTTTCATTAAACTCAGTGACATCCCTTGATTTTTTTCTCAATGTTGCATCTGTTTCAAGTACTATGTTCCTTTTCCCCATACTGTTATCCCTTTCTTTTCCATCATTTATTTTTGTTAGCTGATATCACCATTTACATCAGCAAAACAGGATATTCTATTAAATTGTTTGTCACTTCCACACTTTTTCAATGTGTTCGAAATCACTGCTTTTAAGTTGTTGTTTAGTCTACATTTTATAATAATTCTGTAACGGTATTTGTTGCTGATTTTATAAATTGAGGCACGGGTTACCCCCATGACTTTCATTACAATTTTGTCAGCATTTTGCGCCTCTTGTTTTAGGATAGAGATGGCTTTTATTGCAGCAATTTCTACTGATTTCTCATTTTCACCACTAAAGCCAAGGACGACAATATCGCAAAAAGGTGGATATGTCATTGCCTTTCTCGAGAAAATTTCATCCTCATAAAACCCCTTGTAATCTTGATTGGCAGCGAAATTAATGATGGGATTGTCTGGCTTTATTGTTTGAATATAAGCACGACCAGATTTTTCACTTCTGCCACTTCTGCCAACCACCTGCGTTATGAGGGAAAACACCCTCTCGCTTGCTTTAAAGTCAGTTGAATACAATCCGCTATCAGCGTTTATAACACCAACTAAAGTTACATTAGGAAAGTCTAATCCCTTAGCAATCATTTGAGTGCCGAGCATAATGTCATATTTTCCTGCTCTAAAATCATTGAAGTTTTTCTCATATGAGTTTTTCGAAAAAGTCGTATCAGTATCCATTCTGAGCACCCTCGCTTTTGGAAAAATCGAATTAATTTCATCCTCAAGCTTTTGTGTACCCACACCAGTCAGCTTAATGTAATCTCCGTTACAGCATTTACATTTCGAGTTAAATTTTTCGGTGTGACCACAATAGTGGCACATCATATACCCATTGGCTTTGTGATAGGTCATCGACACATCGCAACTTGGGCATTTTACGACTTCGTCACACTGCATACATGTGGCAAAGGTATTGTATCCACGTCTGTTTATTAGCAAAATTGATTGCTCGTTTTTGTCTATATTTTGACGAATTTGTTGTCCTAAAATCTCACTGATACAAGAGAAATTTTGTTTACTTTGCTCCTCCAACATATCTACGATGTAGACACTAGGAAGAACTGCATCAGCATATCGTTCAGCAAGCTCAAAGAGGGAATATTTCCCGCTAGAAGCATGATAATAGCTATCAATCGAGGGTGTTGCCGACCCTAATAATAGGGTTGCGTTGTGGTTTACACAAATGAGTTTCGCTATCTCTCTTGTGTGATAGCGGGGCGGTGCATCAGATTTATAGGAGCTTTCGCCCTCTTCGTCCATGATAATTAACCCTATATTTAATAAGGGTGCAAAGACTGCACTTCTTGTTCCAATTACTATTTTGACTTGCCCTGCTTTGATTCGATTGTATTCTTCAAGCCTTTCTGATAGGGATAAGCTTGAATGGATTACTGCAATAATGCCACCAAAAAGAGTTTCAAATTTCGCCACAAGTTGCGACGTTAATGCAATCTCTGGGACTAAAAGCATTGCAGTTTTATTTTTTATTATGACACTTTCGATAAGCTTGATATAAACCGAAGTTTTTCCACTTCCTGTAACGCCATATAACAGTGCTACATTTGGTGTTTTTTGGTCTATCAATCCCATAATTCCATTGTAGGCATCGAATTGTGTCTTTGAAAGAACCACTTCATCAAGCCCAATAAATTGTGGCTCAATCTGTTCATATGTTGTTTCAATTTCACGCTCATAAAACTCGAGTATTTGTTTTTTCTCTAGGGTTTTAATGACTCCCTCTGTAACACCACAAAGATATGCAAGTTCTTTTGTCATTGCAACTCCTACATCAAAGAGCATTGAAACAACTTCTTTTTGCTTTGGTGTAAGTTTGGTATTTTGTGGCTCAAATCCGTCAACAAGTTTTACCATTCTTACGGTTTTTTTTGCAACTTTTTGTTTTTGCCTGTCAATCTTTTCGACGATTCCCTTATCTAGGAGAGCTTTAACAACTGCCTTATTCGCAGGATTTTTAGTATAATCTAAAAAAGAGTTTAACTCTTTTGCTGTTTTTGCAGTACGCAAAAACTCGACGACCCTCTGCTCATTTTGGGAAAGAGTTGCAAGTAAAGCGTCATCAATGGATTTTGTCAATCTATATGTTTCGATAATGTCAACGTTTTTTCCAGTTGGCAACACACATTTAACTGCATCATAATGGCTACAAAATGTATTTTTAACAAGAAATTCTATGATAGAAAACATATCATCGGTCAAAATTGGCAGCTTATCAAGCTGTAGGTATACGGCTTTCAGTTGCCTTTCACACTCTTGATTTTCTATCATATCATAGACAATACCCTGTGCCTTTTTGTTTGAACCGCCAAAAGGCACAAGCACCCTACAACCACGAGTCAAGGTTTCACTCATACTATCTGGAACGAGATAATTATACGGCCTATCAATATGATAGACTGCTTTTTCCACATAAACCTTTGCAATAAGGTGTTTTGGCATATTATGGAGCATAATGCTTGCCCGAGCGTAGCGACAAAACACTCTTGGGGTGCACCCATATCGCGAACAAACTCGAAATAAATAAAGCGATTATATGCCCACGCACCTACTTTCTTTGTAACTTATGCAAGCTATTTTCCAAAAATCAGCTGGTAACACTGATGAACTATTCTATTTCTAAACCAATATTTGCTCTCTCAACAAGTTTGTAGCTTTTGTCCGCAAATTGCTCTACAGCCAATTGAACTGGTTTTTCAATCAAAATTGCGCCACTTGCTTCTGCTTCTTCTGCAATTTCTCTTGCTCTTTTTGCAACTGCTACTACTAGTGAATAATAACTTTCGTCACCCTTTAATATTTCTATCGCTGCTGGTCTGTGCATAATCATTCTCCTCTTTCAATTTGGTTAACCCTATAGGGTTTAACCTCTCAATACTTCGTCAATGAATTCCTTCATAATATGTGAACTGCAGCTTTGAGCCGAAATGATTGCCTTAATCTCTTCAACTGCTTTTGATATTGTGTCATTAATCACGACATAGTCGCACTCATAGGCAAATTTTATTTCATCAAGTGCGGCATTTAATCTTGCTTTTACAGTTTCCTTATCCTCAGTATTTCTGTCGATAAGTCTATGTTTTAGCTCTGTTAAGCTTGGTGGTATTATAAAAATCAGTACCGCTGTTGGATACATCTTTTTAATCTGTTTTGCGCCTTGCACTTCAATCTCTAAGATGACATTTTCACCCTTTGAGATACGGTCTAAAACGGCAGTCTTTGGTGTTCCATAAAAATTACCACAGTAATTTGCATATTCAAGCATACTGTCGGTTGCAATAAGTTCTTTGAACTTATCCTGCTTTAAGAAAAAATAGCTCTCACCATCAGTTTCACCCGGACGGGGCTTTCTTGTTGTGGCTGAAACAGACAAAAACGTGTTTATTGGGGTGAGTAGCAACTCTTTTAATATTGTGCCCTTTCCACTACCGGATGGTCCTATCAAAAGAATAAGTGAGCCTTGTTTATTCATCATCAACAGCCTCCTCATCCTCATCACGTTCAATTGCCCTATTAGCAATTGTTTCTGGCTGAATTGCACAAAGGATAACATGGTCTGAATCCATTACGATTACAGCCCTAGTTCGCCTTCCATATGTTGCATCAATCAAACAGCCCTTATCCCTTGCATCTTGAATAATACGCTTAATTGGAGCAGACTCTGGACTCACAATAGCAACAAGCTTTGAGGCAGAAACCATATTTCCAAACCCTATATTGATTAGTTTCATGTTGACCTCCACGATTATTCTATGTTCTGAATTTGTTCTCTAATTTTTTCAATTTCAGATTTAAGTTCAACTACAATTCCTGTAACAGTAATATCTTGACATTTTGAACCTATAGTATTTACTTCACGATTAACCTCTTGAACCAAAAAGTCAAGTTTTCTTCCAACTGGTTCTTTTGATAGTATTAATGTGTTAAACTGTTTCAAATGACTTTTAAGTCTTACAGTTTCTTCGTCAACTGCAATTTTTTCAGCAAACAGCGCAACCTCAGTTAGCACCCTTGCTTCGTCTATATTTTTGCCATCAAGCACTTCTTGCAGTCTTGCTAATAGACGTTCTTTATAATCTCCAACTGATTTTGGGGATAACCCCTCAATTGTAGTTACCAATCCCTCAATTGTTACTAACCGCGACTGAACATCGGCAAGCATACGCTCACCCTCAATTGTTCTCATCTCAATGAATTTTGACAACGCATCCTCGGTAACCTGTTTTACTTCATTCCAGATTACTTCTTCATCCTCGACTGTTTTGCTCACATTAAAAATATCTGCAAAACGTGAAATTGATTCTAAGGAAAGATTATCAATTAAATCAAGCTCATTTTTCACTGTGCGAAGTGCGTTTACATATCCACGAGCAAGCTCAAGGTTCACTAAAACCTGTGCATCTTTTCCTTCAACTGTATATATGCTCACATTTACATCTAGCTTTCCCCTAGAAACATTTGCAGTTATAAGAGATTTTATTTTATCCTCAATATATCCATATGCCCTAGGTGTCCTTGCATTAAACTCAAAATATCTATGATTTACAGACTTTATTTCGACTAGAATATCTCGTCCATCTATTGTTTGCTGACTGCGGCCATAACCTGTCATACTCTTTAACATCGAATCACCCTCCTTGAAACTTTATTGTTTTAGATATTATACCACAAAAATAACGCATATTATGGTATAATATTACAATGCAAAAAGAAATCTTTATAATACAAAAGTAAATTTGTATTACATTTGATAGTTTATTATATCATTTTCAATTGCATATAGGGAGATTTGTTTACATTCAGTTAATAATATTCATTAAATGTTATTAATATTATTAGTATTTGTACAACATAAAACTCCCTCCAGTTTTTCTGGAGAGAGTTTTGTGTTGGTATAATTTGTAGGGAACGGTCTGTGACCGCTCCTTGGGCGAACACTGTTCGCCCGTACAGGTTATTCTCATTTGACGTACTAAATATAACGCCTAACTTTTTTCACATATTGAGTATAGTCTTCTCCAAACTTCTTTACACACCATCTTTCCTCCGAAAGAATAATCCAATGCGCCGTTATTTGAAATACCAATACGAATCCAAGCAGTATTAGCGATTGTGTAAGTAGCACGCAACCAATAAAATATATAAAATATGCCACATACATGGGATTACGGGATAAGCGGTAAAGGCCATTAAGATTTAAACCCTCTTGGGACGGACTTGCAAAATTAATCACCGATAAAGCAAGCAATATTACTCCAAACACATATATTATTATACTGATATAAAACAAAAATGATTGTTCTATATCAATTTTAAGAAAGAACATATATACAAAAATTGCAATATTGGAAATCTGATAAAACCAGTATGCAACTTGTTCTTTTTCAATCAGCGGAGCGAAATAAGCGGCACGTTTTATCGCTTTTTTGTTAAAGATAGATAAAAGTCCAAACCTTATCAATATAAAGGGTATTAGCAATATAAAACCACTCATTTTGATGCCCTCCTGTCGATTATATAAATAATCTTGATGTATTCCTTTATCATATCACATTTCCATAAAATCAACAATACACAAAACTCCCTCTGGAAAACCAGAGGGAGTTTTATTATAATTATACTAAGGATTAGCCAAGTCTTTTTTCTAGTGAAACAAGTTGGTTTGCAAGCTCTTTTGGAAGTCTGTCGCCAAAAGTGTTATAGAATTCGTGAATTCCTTTGGTTTCTTCTCTCCAAAGATCAAGATCAACATTTAAAAGTTCTCTAACAGTTTCTACGTCGATGTCAAGACCTTCGACATTAATGTCTTCAGGTTTTGGTTCGTAACCGATTGGAGTTTCAACTGCCTCAGCAGCATTATCACAACGGTCAACAATCCACATTAGAACACGCATATTGTCACCAAATCCAGGCCAGATAAAGTTGCCTCCATCATCAGTTCTGAACCAGTTAACGTTAAAAATCTTAGGAGCTTTGTCGCCCAATTTTGCGCCCATCTCTAGCCAATGTGCAAAGTAATCGCCCATATGGTATCCACAGAATGGAAGCATAGCCATTGGATCACGACGAACAACACCAACTGCACCAGTTGCAGCAGCAGTTGTCTCTGATGCCATTGTTGAACCAACAAAAACACCGTGTGCCCAGTCAAATGATTGGTAAACTAGTGGAGCAGTTTTTGCTCTACGTCCACCAAAAATCATTGCTGAAATTGGAACGCCTTTAGGATTGTTAAACTCTGAGCTAACGCATGGGCAGTTTATAGCAGGAGCTGTGAAACGGCTGTTTGGATGAGCACCCTTTGTCTCAGAAGTTTTGCCATTCCACTCTTTTCCTAGCCAGTCGATAGCTTTTTCTGGTGGATTTTTGTCAAGGCCTTCCCACCAAACTGTGTTCTCTTGCGTGTTATGAACAACGTTTGTGAAAATTGTATTTTTATAAGTTGAAATCAACGCATTTGGATTGGATTTTAGGTTTGTTCCAGGAGCAACACCAAAGAATCCATTTTCAGGGTTGATTGCATATAGTCTGCCGTCAGCACCTGGTTTTAGCCAAGCAATATCATCACCTACACACCATACTTTGTATCCATCTTTTGCATAAACATCAGGAGGAACAAGCATTGCAAGGTTAGTTTTACCACAAGCTGATGGGAATGCAGCTGATATATATTTAATGTCGCCGTTTGGTTTTTCGATACCCAAAACAAGCATATGCTCTGCCATCCAACCCTCATTTTTGCCTTGATATGAAGCAATACGAAGTGCAAAACACTTTTTACCTAGCAAAACGTTTCCGCCGTAAGCTGAGTTAATTGACCAAATAGCATTGTCTTCTGGGAAATGAACGATATAACGGTTATCAGGGTTAACGTCTGCTTTTGAATGAAGACCACGAACGAAATCGTTTGAAGTTTCGCCTAGGTTTTCAAAAGCCGCTTTGCCCATACGAGTCATAATGTCCATGTTTAAAACAACATAGATTGAATCTGTAAGTTCAACTCCAACCTTTGCCAATGGAGATCCAATTGGCCCCATTGAATAAGGAATAACGTACATTGTACGGCCTTTCATTACGCCGTCATACATTGGAGTTAGTTTTGCATACATTTCGCTTGGATCACACCAGTTATTTGTTGGTCCTGCATCGTCTTTATTTCTTGAACATATAAAAGTACGGGCTTCAACACGAGCAACGTCATTTTCTAAAGTTCTGTGCAAATAACAGCCTGGAAGCTTGTCCTCATTTAATTTTTTCAATTCGCCGCTTGCAACTGATTGAGCTCTTAGCGCATCAAGTTGCTCTGCTGAGCCATCGATCCAAACCACTTCATCAGGTTTACATAGTGCAACCATTTCGTCAACCCAAGTGATTACGTTTTTGTTATTAGTTAACATGTGTAATTTGCTCCTTTCGTATTTAAAACATTTTTACCCTTTTTCGGCAAAATAATGAATTTACGTAGAAATTTTGCCAATATGATAAACTAATTTGAGGTAATACAACTTTCCTCAAATACTATTATATTGTTTGTTTGTAAAGAAGTCAATGCAAAAACTATAATTAATATTACTAATTTGTTAATTATTTATCAATAAATTATAGAGATATTACCCAATTGGAAGGGATGAAATTGCATTTAAATCAAGAGATGCAGTATTTCCAGACAAGTACTCATAATAAGCTTGGCTTCCTACCATTGCAGCATTATCTCCACAATACTTTAATGGTGGAATATAAAGCTTATAGTCTCGCTTTTGACACTCATCAGCAAGGCGTTTTCTAATACCGCTGTTTGCCGAAACGCCACCTGCAACTACTATATTTGTATATCCAAAGTTCTTTGCAGCAAGCATCAGCTTGTCTGACAGTATATCACAGACTGCAAGCTGAAAACTTGCACAGAGGTCAATTTTATTTAGCTCAATCCCCTTTTGCTCAGAATTATGCAAAAGGTTTAAAACCGATGTCTTTAACCCTGAAAAGCTCATATCGTATTCACTGCCATCAACACGTGGACGTGGAAGTTTATATGCTAGGGGGTTACCAAGCACAGATGCTTTATCAATCTCAATACCGCCCGGATATGGATAACCCATTGCACGAGCCGCTTTATCGTAGGTTTCTCCTGCCGCGTCATCACGAGTTCTGCCAATTACTTTAAACTCAGTATATCCTTTTACCTCGATAATATGAGTATGCCCACCCGATACCACAAGGCATAAGAACGGAGGTTTTAAATCTGGGTATTCCAGATAATTTGCCGCAATGTGAGAACGTATATGATGAACTGGAATGAGTGGTTTTCCTGTGGAAAGTGACAAACCCTTAGCAAAATTTACGCCGACAAGCAGTGCCCCAATTAGTCCTGGTGCATAAGTAACTGCGATTGCATCTATATCATCTAGCGTCATATCAGCAGCCTTTAGAGCCTCATCTGTTACACCTACAATGTTTTCGCAGTGACGGCGGGATGCAATCTCTGGCACTACTCCACCATAAAGTCGATGCTCTGCAATTTGAGTTGCTATGATATTAGAATGTACTTTTGTTCCATCTTCAACAACTGCAACCGCTGTTTCATCACACGAGCTTTCTATTGCAAGAATTTTCATTTAATCAGTCCTTATATATCGAATTTGCGTGTCATTAATATTGCATCCTCTTGTGGTTGGTCGTAGAAGTCCTTACGCATACCTACCTCTAAAAAGCCATGCTTTTCATACAGTTTAATCGCAGTTTCATTAGATTTCCTTACCTCGAGGGTTAAAAATGCAAGTTTTTTATCTATGGCAAA
The DNA here is from genome assembly GCA_049298835.1 of Oscillospiraceae bacterium. Classification (GTDB taxonomy): domain Bacteria; phylum Bacillota; class Clostridia; order Oscillospirales; family Ruminococcaceae; genus Paludihabitans. The sequence continues at coordinate 20,013 of JBAQWI010000265.1, read as the reverse complement.
ACTCACAAGCTTTTCTATGAGCATAGATGCAATATGCTTGCGTCTGTGGGTAAGCGTTACTGCAATATTGTTGACATATCCTTCGTTAAGCACGAAATGTGCGTTGATAAATCCAACTACTTCATAATCCTCTATTGCAATATAAGTGACCGCCTTGTCATTTTCGAGTTCTGATAAAAAAGCTTGAAAACTCCACGGCTGTGCGAAACATTCTTCCTCTACAATGGTTACTCCACTAACGTCTTCCAACGTCATATTATCTATAAGCAACATGATGCTACACTTCCTTAACACTTAAAATTATTAGTTATCCCTTTGCGGAGTACCAATCCTTGCCGATACTGATATCAGCCACAAGAGGAACGCTTAATTTTGCAGCATTTTCCATTTCCTCTTTTAAAATAGTTTTTACTCTGTCCGCTTGCATTACTGGCGCTTCGACAATCAGTTCATCGTGTACTTGTAAGATAAGTCTTGCATCAAGGTCTTCTTTTTTGATACGCTGATAAACTTTAATCATTGCAAGTTTTATAATATCTGCTGCTGTTCCCTGTACTGGGGTGTTGAGTGCAACCCGTTCTGCAAAGGCTTTAATCATCTTATTGGTTGCATTGATATCTGCAAGATCACGTTTTCTGCCATAGATTGTTTTTACAAAGCCATCTATCCTTGCTTGCTCAACTACATTTTGCATATACTCTGCAACACCTGCGTAATTGTGGAGATAGGCTTCGATATATTCTTTAGCCTCGTGCATTGACACATTGATATCTTGTGAAAGCGAGTAGGCGCTAATGCCATAAACAATTCCAAAGTTAATTGCCTTTGCCCTGCTTCTAAGCTCACTTGGTAGGGTTTCAATTGGGTGATTAAACACCTGTGAGGCTGTAATTGCATGGATATCAGCCTTGTCTTTGAACGCTTTTATCATGTTTGTGTCGGCAGATATATGGGCTAAAATCCTAAGCTCAATCTGTGAATAATCGGCATCAATTAAAGTATAGCCCTCACGAGCTACAAAGAATTTACGAATTTCACTGCCCAGTTTTGTTCTGATAGGAATATTTTGAACGTTTGGTTCAGTTGAGCTGATACGACCTGTGCGTGTTTCAGTTTGATTGAAAGTTGAGTGAACCCTACCGTCAGGAGATATCACCTTCAGCAAACCTACCACATAGGTGGAATATAGTTTTGCAAGCTTGCGGTACTCCATAATTTGCGGCACAACTTCATGTTTATCCATCAAACTTTCTAGAACATCCACATTGGTTGAGTATCCTGTTTTTGTCTTTTTTCCAGACGGAAGTCCTAATTTTTCAAACAAAATGACCCCTAACTCCTTTGTGGAATTAATATTAAATTCCTCACCAACAAGCTTAAAAACCTGCTCCTTGGTAAGCTCAATATCGTTTTCAAGTTGTTTTCCAAATTTCTCAATACCCGCCTTATCAATTTCAAACCCCTCATGTTCCATATCGGCAAGCACTTCACATAACGGCATCTCTATTGTGTCATAAAGAGATTTCATTTCCTCTGTTATTAACTCTTCATTTAAAGTATCGCATAGATACGGTAGTGCCGCTATATCAAGGAATTCCTCTGACACATCAAACTGCAATGAATTCAAGTGGCGATTTGTAAGGGTTTTAAAATCATAACCCTTTGAACTTGGATTTAATAGATAAGCCGCAAGCTCTGCATCAAAATTGATGACAATATCCTCGTATCCCCAATCTTTTGCGAGCTTATAGATTGGTTTTGCCATAAAGGTGTTAATAGGAATTTTATTTTTAAATAGATGTTTTAGCATCTCATCACGTCTATCAGCGGTGACGTTATAGATGGTATCTCCAACATTTAAAAGGAGGCTGTCATCTTTCATTATGAGAGAAACGATAGGTGTTCCTAAAAAACCAACTGCGTGTGCTTGGTCAGCAGTGACCACCTCACAGGAAATTTTTATTGTTGGAACACTTTCTTGAGCAACTGCACTGCCAGCAGACATTTTAACATTCAGCTTATCAAAAAAGCTGTACATTTCAAGTCTTGTCAAAATTTCAGATAGTTTTTGCTCGTCAGTTTCACCACGAACATAGTCAGTTATCTCGGTATCAATTGGAACTTCAAGGCATATTGTCGCAAGTTTTTTACTTAAAAAAGCCATATCTTTGCTCTCGAAAAGCAACCTTTTAACACGAGGAGTAGCCTCAATTGCTTCAATATCTTCATATATTTTTTCAATGTTATGGTTATTTTGAATTAGGGTTAGTGCAGTTTTTTCGCCAACACCCTTTACACCTGGAATGTTATCAGAGGCATCTCCCATAAGGGCTTTCAAGTCAATAATTTGGAGTGGCTCCATGCCATAATCCTCCAAAACTTTTTCTCTTGTGTAAATAATATTTCCCGCTGTTTTTGCAAGGGATACTGTAACACAATCGGTTACAAGCTGCAAGCAATCCCTATCTCCAGTTGCAACTACACAGGAATGTCCGCTATTACAACAAGATTGCGCCAATGTCCCTAAAACGTCATCGCCTTCAAATCCTTCGGCAGTTGCAATTTTGTAGCCCATATATAATAAAATTTCCTTTACAAGTGGAAGTTGCATTCTAAGCTCATCAGGCATACCCTTTCGGTTTGCCTTATAGTCTGCATACTGATCATTTCTAAAGGTTTTTCTCGAAACATCAAATGCAATCGCCACTGCATCTGGGGTTGTATCTTTTTCAAGTTTCATCAGCATATTTAAAAAACCGAAAATTGCGTTTGTGTATGTTCCGTCCTTTGTCGTTAGTGGGCGTACCCCATAAAAAGCTCGGTTTAAAATGCTGTTCCCGTCAATTGCGAGTAGTTTCAAGCTCAAGACCTCAATTCTATAGTAAATTTGTTGACTTATCATTAGCCAGATTGGTATAATATTAGTAGATAATTATATCAAATTGCTCTGCTATACTTGGCAATTTTATGATATAATATAAATATAAATTTTTTTGTGTGTATTTTTTTAGTATACCACAAATGGAAAATGATATCAAGAAAAGGCAGGGTTATCCTCTTTGAAAAATATAAAAATTGGCGACGTTTTAATTGAGCAATCAGCGGCACTTGCCCCTATGGCATCGGTTGCTGACAGAGCTTATAGAGAAATTTGCAAACAGTATGGTGCAGCCTACCTCGTAGGTGAAATGGCAAGTGCTAAGGGATTATGTTACTCAGACAAAAAAACCCATCAGTTGCTCTCAATCAGTGATAATGAGCAACCAATGGCTGTACAAATTTTTGGCGATGATAAAGAATATATGGCAAAGGCTACAAAAATTGCACTGGAATATAAACCACAAATTATTGACGTAAATATGGGTTGTCCTGTGCCAAAGGTTGCAGGAAATGGCTGTGGCTCTGCACTAATGAAAACACCTGAACTTGCGTATGACATTATAAAAGCAATGACTGCTGTAACCGATATTCCTATCACCGTGAAAATTCGCAAAGGTTGGGACGCTGAAAATGTGAATGCGGTGGAGTTTGCAAAGTTGATGCAAGATGCTGGTGCATCTGCAATTACGGTGCATGGCAGAACCAAACAGCAGATGTACCACTTTCCTGTTGACATTGACATTATCAAAGCAATAAAAGATGCAGTTTCCATTCCTGTTATCGGAAACGGTGGCATTACCTCTGCGATTGAGGCAAAACATATGTATGATTATACTGGTTGCGATCTTGTTATGATTGGACAAGCAACCTATGGCAGACCTTGGATTTTTAGCGAAATAAAAAGCTATCTTGAAACTGGAATACTGTTGCCTGAGCCCATCCTTAAAGAACGATTAGAGGTTATGCTCAAACATATCGAGCTGATTGTTTTGTACAAAGGCGAAAAAATGGGTATGCGCGAAGCTCGAAAGCACGCCGCATGGTATATCAAAGGTTCAAATGGAGCTGCTGCATTTAGGCATAGATGTGGTGCACTTACTACATTTAATGATTTAAAAGAGCTCGTAAAAGCAGTTGAAAATGGTGAACGAGCATAATTTACGCTTTGTCTTGTGATAGATTCAAATGAAAGCTTTATAGGTGTGTAATCAGATTAAAATTTGTTTAAAATTATTTATATGAGGTGGGTGATTATTATTAAAAAGTCAGATTTGTTGTTTTATGATGCCTATGAAGATTTTTATAATATGGCAGAGACAAGTGACATTTTTGGACGTTATTGCAAAGCCGTTTTTGGAGAAGATTTTTCACAAGACGGGTTTAGTGATGTAACGCAAATTAACGATATTCTTTCAATTGTTAGTCTAAATGAGAAACAAGCGATATTGGATATTGGCTGCGGAAACGGGAAAATGCTTCAATATATTCACACAAAAACAAAAGCTGACGCTTATGGATTTGACTATTCTGAAAATGCAATAGCATATGCAAACAAAGTTATCAATGATAATAGTGGCTCGTTTCATTTTGATGCAGGGATAATCGGAGAAATAGAGTATCAACCTAATAAATTCGATGTGATAACTTCGATTGACACTATATATTTTGCAAAGGATATGATTGAATTCACAAAGCAGATTATCAAATGGCTTAAACCTAATGGATATTTTGTTTGTGGTTATCAAGAGGGCGATGTAAAATCAAAGAGCAAAGATAAAGACAGTTCAGATTTAGCATTAGCACTAAAAAGCTTAGGCATTGAGTATGATGTATTTGATTATACCAAAAGGTGCTACGATTTGCTTTTACATAAAAGGAAAGTCGTTGAAAATATGAAAGCTGAATTTATAAATAACGGGTTAGAGCAATGGTACGAGGTTGCTATATCTCAATCAATAGATAATAATATCAGTTACAATGATTATTCATCTACTAACAGCAGATATATTTACATTGTAAGAAAATAAGCAACACTTCCTATAGCAACCTTGGTTTCTCACTAACCGTAGTATTTGAGCATAATGTAAAACAATAGACTCAAAATAAAACCAACAAAAGGACTGAATTCTATATTAGAATTCAGTCCTTTTACGTTCTCTCAACGAAGGATGGAAAAGAGTGTTTGCCAACACAATGCATAACGGAATAAGAAACTGATTGTATGAATACTATTAATGTGTTTTATAATCCTATTTGATCAATAATTTCACGTAATAAATTTGCTGAATTTTTCAGATTATTTAATTCGCTTTCGTTTAATGGAATATCAATTATATTTTTCACACCCTCGGCCCCCACAATTGAGGGTAATCCAATACACAAATTATTTAAACCATAATGATTATTTACGAGACTAGATACGGTCAATATTGAATGCTCATTACGCACAATTGCCTCAACAATTCGTAATACAGCAAGAGCAATACCATAATAGGTAGACCCTTTTCGTTTGATAATTTCATAGGCACTATTTTTTACATCAAGGCAGATATCATTCATTGTTGATATCCCACAGCACGTTTGGGAGCTATTGCAAAAATCTTCAATATTAATACCAGATATATTAGCGGAGCTCCATATAGGGAGCTCGCTGTCACCATGTTCTCCAACCATAAATGCATGAACATTTCTACTATCGACGTGTAAATGTTCACTGAGTAAATATTTTAACCTTGCTGTGTCCAAGACTGTTCCCGACCCGATAACCTTATTGGGTGCAAATCCTGATAATTTAAGTGAAACATAGGTTAATATGTCTACTGGATTAGAAACAACAAGTAAAATACAATCTTTATTTTGCTTTGTAATTTGTGGAATAATGGATTTAAAAATATTCACATTTTCACGTACAAGTTCTAATCTAGTTTGATTAGGCTTTTGTCCTGTCCCCGCTGTAATGATGACAAGTATACAATCTTTAATATCACAATACGATCCTGCATGGATTTCAACTGGTTTTATAAAAGGATTGCAATGGTTTAAGTCCATCGCCTCACCTTCTGCCTTGGATTGATTTGTATCAATTAAAATAATTTCAGAAAATATGCCACTTTTCATTAATGTGAATGCAATTGAAGTTCCAACTAAACCACATCCAATGATTGCACATTTTTTAATATCCATTCTGTAAGCTCCTCCATACTATATATTCAGTACTATATAGTATGTCCAACTTGTTGTAAGATAGGAAAATTATAACGTCAAATATTCAAGCACTTTCACTTACTAATATATATTATTAATAAAATTCGACAAAAAAATAGCCCATAGAACAAATTTCGTGTATAATAGAGTTGTCACAAAAAATTCCATTTTTTGATATACCTGTATCAAAATCAACTACACATTAAACTAAAATGACTACCATATTAATACATACGAAGCCTTATAAAACTATAGACTTAATGTCAATTCAAAAGCACAACACACGTTTACATAAAATTTTAATTGAAGAGGAGAGTTTAAAAATGGAAGCTTACAAAACGTATTTTATCGTCGGGGGTAGCGTAATCCTATTTCTCATATTGCTAATTAGCATGTGGAGACGCGTTCCAGTGGACAAGGCTTTGGTCATCACAGGTTTGAAAAAGAGGGTTCTTAGTGGTCGGGGTGGGTTTGTTATTCCTATTCTTGAGACATCTTGTAGTATCTCCCTAGAGAATATTGTAATGACAACTGACGTTGCCGAAGCTCCTTCAAAACAAGGTATCTTTGTCGATGTTGTCGGTACAGCTGTTATTAAAGTAGATAACACAACTGAATCAATCTTAAGGGCTACCGAACAGTTTTGTACTAGAGGTGCAGCACAGACTATAATAACTATTCAGAAAATGGTTGAGCAGATTCTTGAGGGTAAACTTAGAGGTGTTATTTCAGCTATGACCGTTGAAGAGATTAATGGAGATCGTGCCACATTTGAACAACGTATCGAAGCTGATGTAACAAAAGAACTTACTGAAATGGGACTCAAGCTTCTTTCGTATTCTATCTTAAAGATTGCCACCCAAAGTGGTTACTTGGAGAATAGAGCACGTCCACAAATCGCACAATCTATTGCTGAGGCTGAAATCGCTGAAGCTGAAAGAAGACGTGATACTGATATTAAAACAGCTGAGGCTATTCGTGAAGGACAAAAGATTAAACTAGCGGCAGATGCTGAAATAGCAGAGTCTGAAAAAGATAAGCAAATTAAAATGTCTAACTTTAAAGTTGAGCAAGAACGAGCTAAATCAAATGCTGACGTTTCTTACCAATTACAAGACATTGAGAATGCTAAGCTTATTGCAGACGGTAAAGCGGCGCTTGCCCAAAGAGATGCTTTAGTAGTTGAAAAACAATTAATTGCAACTATTTTGAAACCAGCTGAGGCAAAAAAAGGTGAGACTATCTTAAATGCTGAGGCAGCTAAGGAGAAGAAAATCAATGAGGCTCAAGCAGAAGGTCAATCTATTACAACACTAGCTACTGCAAACGCAGAGGCTCGTAAAATAGCGGCTGTGGCTGATGCTGAAGCTATTATTGCAATTGGTAAGGCAGACGCATCTGCAATTCAGGCCAAAGGAGAGGCAGAGGCGGCTGCTATGGAGAAGAAAGCTGAGGCTTATTCTAAATACGACAATGCTGCTATGGCTAGTATGCTTATTGAAATTCTACCAGAACTTGCTGGTAAAATTGCGCAGCCTCTATCTGCTATTGATAAGGTTATTGTCATGGAGGGTGGTAACGGTGGTACTTCAGGCGTAGGATCTATTGCTGGGAATGTGACTGGCGTTATGGCATCTGTTTTTGAATCTGTTGAAACTGTTACTGGCATCAACTTAAAAGATGTAATAAAAGGTCAGACTTATGACGCTAAGGTTACTAAGAATATTAACTTTAGTGGAATTCCGAGTGGAGCTGCAACGCAAGTACTTCAAAGTGTTGAGAAGATTGACAATTAATCTTCGAAGCTCCTTTTGAATTTGTCTTAGACATAGCTTTAAAAGAAAAGAGTGCCTGGTTATTTAATTATTCTTTACGCGGAGAATAGGAAAGTACGTCTAACCAATACGCTTTGACAAAAGAAAATAATTGGGCAGATGTATTATTAACCAGGTATTTTTATGAAATTGAAAGACTAACAATACCATATAATGAACTTTACGTCGATACTTCGTTTGGGAAAATGCATTTATTTAATAGATACTGGAAATCTTAATAGTTTGTCTATTGCTTGTATTTCACAGGGGGAATGCAAAATGCTCCAGCGATAAAGAGTATGAATATGATGTTTCCAATGATTATGTATTGGATTACACATAATCAGAATTGGTTAAGGATTAATTGTAAAACAGAAATCAGTAGCAAATGCTTTTCCACATTTAAGATTACTTTCCGTTTTATAATTAGACAATATTATAGTAAATGCAATAACAGAGAAAAATTTATAATATAAGCCATTAAGTATAATTATGTAAGATAGTTGGAGGTAAAGGTATGGAAGATGAAATTATTCAATTTGAATACGATATGTGGAATGCAGCATTTCACAAAGATGTTGAAACATTTAAAAAATTGGTATCTTCAAACGCGGTAATGATATGCGGTGGAGATAGATGCATTGGATCTGAATATGCAGAATTTATTAGATTTTTTGACATTAGCGGTTATAACATTAGTAATATGGAAGTGGTAAGTAAGAGCGATAATGAGGTCTTATTACATTATGTTATTAGAGTTGAAGTGGATAAGAAGGAAGCGGAAGACTTGTCAGGAAACTTTCATGTTGCATCACTATGGAAAAAATGTGATGAGAGCTGGATTTTAGTTTTTAATATGGATTCGAGGATTATGAATAATAATCTATAGACAATCCAACTTCAAATTATTCCATTAATTTCAAGCAGGTAAGGCTTCATATAAAGCTAATAACTAGAAGTTGGAGATAAAGATTATTTATATTTTATTCAGGAGGATACGAAAATGAAAATTGCCGCAATTCAATTGGACTGTGATTTTGCAGATGTAAATAGTAACTTGAGAAAAGCAGAAAAATATATAAGACAAGCATACAAGAAAAATGCTGATTTAGTTTTATTGCCTGAATTCTTTTCGTCCGCAATTGGCTTTTCACCCAAGATGAATGACGTCGCATTACAAGGAACTTTTGTGCGTGGCAAATTAAAAGAACTGTCCAGCGAATTAGATATTATAATAGGTGGGTCGTATTTGTTTTTTGATGGAAATGAGTGCTACAATACATTTGATTTGATATTTCCAGATGAAACTGTATTCTCTCACAAAAAAGACATTCCAACTCAATTTGAAAACTGCTATTATACAATGGGAGATATAAACAATATTCTACATACACCCATAGGAGAAATTGGTGTGGCGTTGTGTTGGGAAATGATTAGAAGTGATACACTCAAAAGGTTATCTGGAAAGGTAGATTTAATTCTTGCCGGCTCATGTTGGTGGGATTTGCCAGTAGATGCACCTGCCCAACGAGAACCTCTTCGGCAATACAATCAAAAGTTAGCATTGGAAACACCTGCAACATTTGCAAAGCTTCTTCATACTCCTGTTATTCATGCTAACCATTGTGGTACAATTACGGCCTATAACTTTCCTGATAGCGATAAACTTCAAACAAGACAATTAGTTGGAGCCACCCAAATAATTGATTCTGATGGAGTTGTCATTATACGTAAGAATTTTAGCGAAGGCGAAGGAATTATTATCGAAGATATTCCCATCAGTAACAAAGAACGTAAAATAGAAACTGTGGATGACACACGTTATTGGATACCCAGTTTACCGGATTCATACATAAAAGCATGGGAAAATATTAACCCAATTGCTCATGCGTATTATAAGAAGCATACGCTTCCCTATTATCGAGAACACCTCACTAAATGAGCATAATCTACTTTAACTCAACTACCCATTATTCCATATTTGAAACTATGAATGTGTTGAATGGAAAAATGACATTAGGTGAGTTATTGACATTTAATGCACTACTTGCATATTTTTTAGATTCAATTAAAAACTTAATTAACCTACAGCCAATGATGCAAACTGCAATTGTTGCATCGGACAGGCTTGGATAAATCTTAGATTTATCCTTAGAAAAACAAGATGTATTTTTGTTTAGCGGAACAATTCGTGAAAACTTAGCTTTAGGTCATGAGTTTGTATCGTTAGAAGAAATTATTGAAGCGTGTAAAATGAGTAAGGCTGATGAATTTATCAGCCAAATGCCAATGCGTTATAGTACCATTTTGGGGATTCATATTTCTTAGCTAGGACAATACTGTGCCTTTGCTGCGCATCACCACAAACGGCTACTGGCTTCCCTCTGATTACAGAATTGTAAAGACACTCAACAGAGGCATAAAAATTGTTCATATCGCGTCTCAAAATAACTCTTTCCATAATATCACCCCACAATATAATTTTCTATGCGACGCAAAAAAGGTGCGACTAAAACGTCGCACCTAAACTTTTTTTCTTATAATTTTGACAAAAGCATTGCATTTTGTCCTAAATAATGTAAAGTTAATTAGAGGGTATGAAAAAAACTCACAGCTGACTAACCGTCGCAAACCGTCAACCAGCATCCACCTTTCAGATGAACCAACACCTAAAGACTTATGAGAGTACATTTCTGTTGCTATTACCGTGGAAACACGATAATATAAATACTCTACTCAGTATCTTGACAATCGGTTAATATACACATCATAGAACAATCCACTAAATTCGCTCCAAATGGAGTGGATTTAGTGGATTGTTCTAAAAAAATGGCTCCCCAAGTTGGACTTGAACCAACTACATATTAATCACATTCGACATATATTTTGCATGTATTTTCACAGCCTTTATTTTAGGTTTAAGATTTACTTTAGCATAATATGCAGCGGTTGTAGATATGTTTGCATGACCTAAAAGTTTGCTAATAACATTAATATCAATACCTGCATCAACCATATGAGTTGCATAACAGTGTCTTAACTTATGAAATAGAACACCACAATGCTTTAAATGATTATCATCTAAAAAGCCAACTAGTTCCTTGTACAGCGTATTGTAACACATAATATTCCCATGATAGTTTACGAATATCACATCTTGAGTGTCATTCTTTTTCTTTAATTCTTCCATTTTAGGATAATCAGTGTTTAAGCAGTCATTCCATTCTAGCAACAAAGACATTACTAAATCGCATACAGGCAATTCTCTTACTGAGCTTCTTGTTTTAGTGGATGCAATTTTAACTCCACAGCTTTTAATCTGTCCACGTTCTTCTACATATTGCTTATTTACTGAATGCCTAATATAAATAATATTTTCTTCAAAATTAATATCTTGCCATTTTAGTGCAAGTAACTCCCCTATTCTCATTCCTGTTAATAATAAAATAGAAATAACGAATTTTAATCTTTTATGTTTTGCTACTGCATTTATTAATTTTTTCAAATCTTCTTCTGTTATAATTCTATCAGTTGGACACTTTTCATTCGTTTGCGGTAACTTAAAGTTGAAAAGTGGGTCTTTAAATATAATTTCATCCTCAATGCACCTATTAAAAGTAGCCTTGAGCAAAGTCTTAATTGCCTTTAGATAATTTTTACTTAACATTTCCCCATTAGCCTTAAATCGTATTGAACTGTAAAAATTTCGAACATCGACGGATTTAATGTCCTCAACATACACACCTTTAAAATAGGGTGTAATTTTTTTGCTTATTTTCTTTTCCCAAACATAAGTGAAAGGATTGTTTAAAATGAATGGATTTGTAAAAGTTAGCAACAGCATATTCGACTATAACCTGTCCCCTAAAGCTCTATTTGTATATACTTACCTATCTTCACGTGTGAGCTGTCTGCAAACAACATCACTAAACTACAAAACTATTTCAACGGCTTGCAATATGGACGTAAAAACGATACGCTCAGCGGTTGTTGAACTTGAAAGCCATGCACTTGTATTCAAGCAAAATCGCTATAATTGCAGAGGATACATTGCCAACAGATACTATATTACTAACATTATTAAGGATAACAAAGGTTGGTTTAAGCTTACCAGAGAACTATTCAAAACTTCAATCAAGGCAACTGACTTTATGGTTTACTGCTTTGTAGTATGCAAAATGTCTGAGAATGATAAACAAGCGTTCCCTAGTTTGTCAGCAATTTGCGACGGCACAGGTATCAGCCGTGGACGTGTGTCTAAATCAATACAATATCTACGTTCATTCACTTACCTCAACCGTATCAAACGTCACTACAGACGTACAAGAGCCTACAGACACAATAGATATATTCATTTTATCTGTAACGTAAAAAAAGATAAAAGAAAAGCACGTACTCCTAAGGTACGCACTCATCAAAATCAACTTATCTGTATCATAGACCCTTTTCAAGTAAAATGCAATAGAGTTTTGAGAATTTGAGGTAGTACTCATTTTCCCAAACAGGTATTATACCCACAACGTTTACTAATAAATAAGAATAAATTACAGTTTTATTTAATTATACCATACTATAAAGATGGAGTATTTTATTTGAAAACTGGAAAAAAATAAATAAAGGAGTGTATATATCACGGACACAATTAAAAAGCTTGATATTATATTAAGCAATATAACGTCAATACAGCACGCACTTTGTATTACAAACGACTTAATTAACCGCCAACTAAGTCATAATACTAAACGCACTGATAGAGAAATTCTCGAAACTATTTTAGAAATAGCACAATATACATTAGAAAAATGTGTATGACCTTCTAAGAGGCGTTTACAAAAAATGTATGTTTACTAACTGCTGCCTATAATTATTATTGGGCCGCAGTCGAATTAATTTAAGAAATTAGGTTATTTTACATAAAAACGGGTACACAGAACAACATATAACGATTGGATTAATATCTCATCTCTATTTATTACAATGTTTATTATATCATTGTAATATTAATGTTTTGATTATAATTAGATGATAATATTGAATCTGCTCTATAACTCTTTATATTATATTGATTCTTATTATCCCAAATTATTGAGATACACTTGGTATAACAATAATCTTCAGGTTCAAATTCTTCAATTAATAGGCTAGCGCTACACTCTTTTATTGTTTCAAACGTGTCTGCAAATCCATTGCCAGTACCATTTATAGTTACTCCACGTTCTCCTAATCGAATAAGTGTATCTATGTTAAAATCCTTTCCACTGTCGTAAAATTCGATTTGATATATATTTTCATTTGTTAATCCCATTACTATCATTAATTCTTTATAATTTGTTTCAATGTTCTTAATTGCATTAAAAGCATTTCTAACATGGTCTCCTATCAATCTTTGTAATTGTGTTTGACTTATAGTATTATTTTCAACAATATTGCTAATTTGACTCCTTACTATAATATTAAAGTCAATATTTTTACTAGTCGCTTCGCTTAAATAATTATGAAGTTGACTATCCAATAATTTTAAACCAGTTGAAGGTAATTCTTTGTTTGCAAGTACAATTTTTTGAGTATCTGTAAGTTGGTCTTCATTCAAACGATTCATCTCCTTTAAAACTATACTGAGCTCTTCTGAAAATTCTAAAGAATTTTGTTGTAGAAATTCTAATTGTCTGTTTACCGAAGGTATAATTTCCCTTGAGCGATGTATTTCACGTGAAAGTTCTTTATTTATTTCCTGTAATTTAACATTCTCTTTATGAATGCATAATTTTTCAAATAACCACACAATAATAGAAACAATACACAGCGCAAAGAGCAATAGAAGATACCAATGTTTTGAACTGTTTTTAGCATCATATGGTTCACTTAGTAAACTACAAACAAGTATAATAATTAAGCAAGGTACTGTAGATGTTTTTATAATATATTTTCCTTTTTGAAGTTTTACAATATTTTGAATTGATTTTAATTTCAGCAATGTGAAGTAGGCAATAATATAAAATAAAGTAGCTACTAGATTTATAATATTAATACTGATTTCATTTGCAAACTGATATAATAATATAAATGTGATTATATTCGCATTAAAATATATAGTAGAAACAAAAGCATATGCGATTATTGTGTAATTAATCGCATCAAATATATTGCATTTTGTAAAACAAGCCAAATATATAGACGAAAACAAAATGGTTACAAGTGTTACAAATGGTTCTAAAAAATAGCTTTGTAGCATGAATCGTGTAATTATTAACAATGCGTCAAAAATAAATAGATTTAAAATAATCTCTTTGAATTTATCTTGTTGGAGCATTATTCTTTTAAATAAACAATAGCAAGAAGTACTTATTGTAAGATATTTCACAATGAATACAATATATATCATTTTTAATCCCCCCCTTGTTTGTCGTTTGTATTCATTTTATCATAAAATGATTTACACAACAATAAAAGCACATCTATAATAATGTGCTTTTATTAAGGGTCAAATTAAATTTTAGATTCTAGCTATGTAAGAAATAAAAGTCATTAGGTCGTCAAAAAAATCTTTAAGCATATTTATTGCTCCTCTCATGTTAATATAAATCTTTTGATATATTTAAATTAACACAAGTTATTTTTATTTTGCGTCACAATAAAATGTTATAATATGTCGAATTTAGTCATTTCTACTTTAATATATATTTATAAGCTAGATTACACTTAAATGTTTTCTTATTATTTATGTCGAATTTTGTCAATATATAAAAAAATAACACCACTAAATATAGTGATGCTATTTATACGAAAGATATTTTTGGTGTCTGGTTGCAATAAGACTATTTATTTAATAAGATTTTTTATTTTTATCGTTAAATAATAAATAAATTCTTTGTTAGTGGGTCTGCCTTTTTCGGGGTTTACTGATTGTGTATAACATTTTTCCAATATGGAAATATCTGTTGTATTCCATGCCTTTTCAATTGCATTTCGTATTGCACGTTCAACACCTGCCGCAGTTGTATTGTATTTTTTAGCTATTTCAGGGTATATGTCTTTTGTTATTTCTTTATGAAAATTGCCTGAATTAATTAACAATATTACGACTTCAATAAGATATCGATAGCCTACAAAATTTGTTGGAATACCTATTTTAACTAACTGTTCTGATATAATTTGTTGAAACCCATCTTCGTATACTTCATTTGCGTCAAGTTGATTAACAGCTGTTCCACAAGAATTTATAGGCGTGTCGAAATTGCATCCATAATATTTCTCCATTCTCAATAATAAATTTACTACCTGTTTTGGGCTATACCCTTTTATATTTTTAGTAAATATAAAATCTGCACCATTTTCTCTTAGATTTTGGAGAACCGACTTTGATATTGTATTTGTGGTAACAACAATAAAAGGATATTTACTCAAACTAATCTTCTTAATTTGATAAAGAAAATCAATGCCATCACCTTCATTTAATTCTAAATCTAAAATTATAGCGTCAGGTAAAAACTTTTTGGTTAATTCAACGGCTTTCGTGGAACTGTCTGTAATACCTATTAATTCGATATCTGAACGGAAACGTATTATAGTTTTAAATGCATCACATTGTGTCAAATCATCCTCAACTAATAAAACATGAATTGAATCAGGTGTCATATAAATCTCCCATCATAAGTTTTGGATTTATTATCCGTCTTTAAAAAGACTATCTCCTAATATTTTAATCTTAGAAGATAGTCTTTTTAAAGGTTCTCCCACATTAATCTCAATGGAAATAACATCACCTTAGCGTGAATCACTTGGCAATATACATTTTGCCATATTAACAAATGCTTTGATTTCAAGCCGTACAACTGCGTATTCACCTTCAACCCTATCAATTATAACATACATTGCTTTTTACTCCTGTATATTATGTTGTTTATATAATACCTCATGTAACATGATTTTACAATATATTACAAACAAACATTGCGGTTGGAAAATCATTATATAAAATGCAGCTACTCAAAATTTAGTAGCTACGTTGATTATGAAACAAAAATGGAGTCTACCCTAATTTTACATTCTCCCCCCTTCCCTATTTAGTAAAAATAGAATTAATAAAACATTTATTTTACAAACAGTAAACAACGACTAGAGTTTAAATTTACTCTAGCCGTTGTTTTGTTATAAATATTAAATTTGAAAAGGCGGTTTTCAATTATGGCACATATAGCCTATGTAATAGTATCAATAATTGAACAAAATGAGCAAAGACAAAAAAACTGCGTGATCTGTTTGGCTGATTTCCTGTGCAGTATAGGCTTCGGGACCGCGCATCTCGCCAACACAGATAACATGTGGGAGAAAACGCAAGGAAAAGTCAAGCAGGACGTCTTGATTAATTTTCTGATTTACATTCTCACTAAATCTTGTCAGTGTGTGGATGACCGAGTTGTAGACCTTCCCCTCCTTTTCTCTAACAAAATCACGTTCACGACTTCCGTTTTCAATGGTAAATATGCGCTTTGAATGGGGAATTGTTGTGAGTAGCCACCCTGCAACTGTAGTCTTTCCGCTACCTGCGGCTCCTGCCATGCAGATGAAAATTCGGTATCGAATGCGCTCAGATAAAAAGTCCACCATTGGGTCGGTTGCTATGCCTGCATTTACAAAATCACTTTTTCCATAGATTGAGGGTTTACGATACGAATCGAGGCACAGATACCAACTTCTCATCTTCAAGCGGGACTTTTTACACAGCAATAGGAATGTTCTTAGACAGATTACCAAGCACGCCAGGACTGGCATTATCCAGTACCATTCCCGACACATGGAGCATTCTGCGAATTACATTGACTACGTGTTCGGCGCTGTCAAACTATTCTTTGATCATAACGGTTTCGCCTCCTGTATACTGTACCCCAATGTCATTCCATGCATTCACATTTATTTCCTCAATCCCAGTAATAAAGATATATTTTGTGATGTTCCGTTTAATTTACGACTTGGTTTCCTCAGTGCCTGCATCAGTTATAAGCTTAGAATATTTTTTTGGGGATGTATTCCCGAACATCCTGCAAAATGGAGGTGAAATCCTTTCCGTTTTCCTCTGGCGAGAAGAATAAATCGTGATTTGTCATACTTCAAATACCTCCTTAGTAATTTTTGATATCTCGTTGCGAAACATCTTACTGTTACTGAGCGACAAATTAGCAAGCAGATTTCCTGCAATGTATTGGGACGGAAGCTCTGCTGAATGCAAAAGCTTAAAAACCACACTGCCAAGTTCTTGCCCAATGTGTTTACCTTCCTCATAGCATTTCACGTTACTTGCTACTTTATATTGCTTATCTGCATCCCATTTATTGTCCTTTAAAAGTGGCAACTCACTTGACAAACCGTCAAAAGATAAAACTGCTGTTTTCATTTTTCGAAAACAGCAGTTTTTATATAGGTGTGGATTATTTGACACTTACAAACCTACCCAAGATGATGTGAAACTAACTTCCGAGAAAAGAAATATGTGCTAGCACGTGCGAACGTTTCAGTATATTTATAATCGTTATTTCATTTTCCAATGTCCAAATCCCTGACGCCTATATAAATGTTGCATTCTTCAATACCAAGCCCTAGTTTTCCCCCGTGTCTACACACTGTGACAGCCTTTGTGTCTCTTCTAAGTTTCAGTGGTAAATCGATATTTTTCACTGTGTCAGACCAAGGTCAATGTAATTAAAAATCGTTTTTAAGTAGTGATAAGAATTACATCCCCAACCACACCTCATTAACATAAGCTAGACACTCGTCTTTTTCACCTGATTTTGCAGTATCTATCCAGCCTAGAGGATTTTCTCGACCAATAGGCCAAATAGAATATTGCCTATAACAGTTCGTAAGGACTTTATATACAGCCGATTTATTTTCTATCAAGTTAATCACTTCCTTTGTTTTAGTTTATCTCCTGATGAACTTTCTTCATTAAGTCATTCTGACTCATAGCTTCAATCAGTCTGTCTGCTTGCTCTTGCAAAGCATCCTTATCATCTAAAATGAATGTGTCTGGAATAGCATCAGGTAGAATGTCTTCCATGTAACGCAAAGGACGATACTTAAGACCTATAACACCAGAGATAGCAAGTATTATTCCAACAAAAACAATAATTAATCCCATTCCACGGCCTACCCCATCCCCAATAAGCCAACCAAAAGCATTGGAAAATGCTTCTCCTTTTACCATAAGTGGTTCAAAGACACGGTCTACTAAAGGCCCAATTATCAGATATCCTAGAGGCATGCAGCTCCACGCAAGCATTTGATTAGTTGCGAAAATACGTCCTTGGAGCTCCAACCCAACCTTCACCTGTATGAGTGACTGCCAGTGTGAATTGATAAACGAAAGAGACATCCACACCCCAAAAGCACCTATAATACAGGTAAAGATATTGGTTTGAAAACCTAATAATACAAAAGAAAATCCGGTCATAATGACAAAGCCAACCATGCCATCAGCTCGACGCTTAGTTCCACCCCAAAGACTCATGATAATGGACCCTACCAAACCGCCTAACCCTGCCGCACCTACAACCCATCCAAGGGATTTTGAAGAATCAAAAGAAAGAATCAACGGGGTTAATAGGGTTGTAGTCATACTAAAGAGGAAATTAAAGATGATAAAGAAAATTACCATGGCAACCAACGATTTTCTCTTCAGTATATAATTCCAGCCACCAATAATCTCTTTAATAATAGGTTCTTCCATTTTTTTAAAAAGAGTATTTGGAAAACGAACTATAAGTAAGGTGATAGTGGCAAATAAGAACGTTGCAAAATCAAGTAAAATTATATTTGTAAGACCAATCGTAACAACCAGAACACCCCCTAATATAGGTGCGAGCATTACACCGGTAGAGGTTGCCAACTGAATAATTCCATTTGCGTGCCCCAAGTACTGTTTTGGTACCAATTGGGTAACTGCTGCTAAGTAAGCTGGTCGCTGAAAAGCATTTCCAATAGAACCAACACTTGAAATAATATAGATATGCCATATCTCTAGACTATTGGTCCATAATAGTACTGCCGCTACAACTATCGATAATGCTGAACCGATATCACATAAGATCATAATTGTTCTTCGATCATAACGGTCTGCTAGTGCGCCTGCCAAAGGAAGGACAATGATTCCCGGAAGACTAGCTGCCAGCCCGATTAATGCAAAGTCAGTAACCGCACCAGATTGCTGATAAACCCAAATTCCCAGTGAAAAGCTAGTTAGGCTAGTTCCAATCATAGAAATTAATTGTCCAAATGCAACTAAAAGGAATATCATCATGCTTGGTGGAACATAACGAGTGGTAGGTTCGACCCCCTGCTCTTTGTATGTCAGCTTTACCTCGGAGAAAGATAGTTCACTTGTTATTGCGGTACATTCACAACCTCCAAGGTTCCACTCTTCTATATTTTCCGTTATAATATCGGCAAGTTTGGATGATTGATGTTTTTGGAAATAGTGCCCCGAACGAGGGATTACCTGATAATTGGCGGTTTCACTAAAATGTTCCCAATCATGATAGCGTTCTTGATAGAACTCGGTCATACGGTCTTTTTCACCCACAATGCTTATAATGGGTGCTTTTAATTTTTGTGGAGGATGGGCATAGAGGTGGGTATAGTAATCCTCTGCCTGTCTAAAATCATGCCGCATACTGCGAATGAGGAAGTCCTTCTCTGTCTTTTCCAATTCTTCGGTAAATCCTCCTAAAGATTTAAGCATATCTTGATATGCAAGATTGGATGTCCATCGATCTCCTGGGAATATTTTCGACCATAGATCAAACCATTTACCAGGAAGTCGTGGGCATGGGAAGTTAGCCGCTTCAAAGACACCTAAGACTTCAACACTCTCTTTTTCAAGTAGTCTTGCCATTTCCAATGCCAAGGCGCCCCCCAAACAATGTCCGTAAAATGCAATGGGTCCATTGGCCTTTTGCTTGAGCTCATCCACGCACTTCCTCGCCACTTCACCCAATGATTGGAGTGGATTATCAGGGCGACTTAGGTCGTGGCCTGGAATTTCAACTGCCAGTAGTGTTATTCCTTTAGGTAATGCATCTGCTAATGGTTGGTAAGAAATCGCACTTCCTCCACCATATGG
>JBAQWI010000264.1:0-1784 GCA_049298835.1 Oscillospiraceae bacterium | reverse complement strand
TTGTTTTATCAATTTTTGTCAAAATACTGACATTTCTAATCAGAAAATCAACAGTTATTATGCTGTTCAATCGCTATAATTTACAGCTATTTGCTGCTTCTCTTAATAGTTGACATTATGTTTTATAATATAACAATATGATTTATAATACATTTATGTGCTAAAGCTTGCATGGTTACAACTGTTGTAATTTTTGGAACAAATAATGCTGTAACTGTGAATAACGGGTTGTTTTAACAATAGAAATGAATGAGATTGATATGTCTGTATAGTCCATTCGGGCTATTGCGAACTTGTAGTATTTGTAAGATGATTGCACGAACACAGTAGTTTAAGCAGCGGTTATAAAAGTTATCGTATGCGGATTTAGATAAGAATTTTGAATTTCGGTACATGTTAGTTGCCGGTTAAATATATTAAAAAGGAAGTTGTCATGAAAAAATCCCTTCTATTGCTCTCTTTATTGGCATTGCCTGGGTTTGCGCAAGCGGATACAAACTTAATCCAAAATGGAGGGTTTGAATCGTATACGGTAACGAGTGGGAATTTTGTGCATATTGATAGTGGTTCAATCCCAGCTAATACCTATTGGGAGCCAATTGCGGGGGCGCCGACAGAATTTCTTGAAATTAGAAATAATTTAGCTGGCATAGCCCAAGAGGGCGTTAATTTTGCCGAGTTGGATTCTGTAGGAACATCCGGTATTCAACAAACATTTAATTTGGCATCAGCCTCGATAGGTAGTTTGAGTTGGTTTTACTCTCCAAGGCCTGGTAATACGGAAGTTGGTGTTAATGATTATGAAGTGTTGTTAAATGGTAGCAATATTTATACTCTAACTAGCTCTATTGGCAATGCAACTGGTAATACTATTTGGACTGAATTTACAGTAAATAACTTAAATTTACTTGCGGGTGATAATACGTTAACGTTTAAATCCATTTTTGTTCCAGGTGTAGTAGTGCATGAGGGTGCTAATATTGATAACATTTCTCTAACCGCAACTTCAGTGGCTGCTGTACCTGAGCCAGAAACATATGGCATGATGTTGGCTGGCTTGGCGATGTTAGGTTTTGTTTCACGTCGCCGTCGTGGTGCTTAAGTGCTTGAATAGACTTGTTTAATAAAAAGCTCCTTTTAAAAAGGAGCTTTTTGCTTTTGTAGTTTGCGGTTAGTGTAATAAATATGTATAACTCTGCGCATTAATACAATTGCTTGTATTTGAAGGTGGCTTGGGATCGATTAAGTTCCTTTAGTTTTTTAAAGATATTTTGCAGATGGTTTTTTACAGTAAAAATACTAATATCTAAAATTTGACCAATTTCCGTATTCGTTTTTCCTTCTTTTACCCACTCCATTATTTGAATTTCACGTGACGTCAGCGTGTCGTTTAAAATATCTTGCGATTCCTCTGTGGAATACGTTTCATTGCTTTCTGTGAGTTGATTGATGCGTCTTAAGGCGCAATCAATGAATGGCATAAAGATTTCAATCATGATTTTAGCGCCAATAGGTATGGGTTTTTTTGACATCATCATGTAAAGGCAATCATGATTGCCGCGGTTGTCTAAAATGCCATGCAGGATGGCAGCTTTCATCTCATGGAAATTTGATGCTGACGCATTGGTTTTTTGTAGAGGGTCTTTAAATTGAATATTCGATTTAAATATTCCATCTTCAGTATTTAATACTAAGGGCATTTTCTCGTGACTTTGCCATAAATTAAACAACTCCTTAATTCTAGGGGAGATTGCTTCTTGAGAGATATTGCTTGTGCGCAAAAG
>JBAQWI010000263.1:0-1566 GCA_049298835.1 Oscillospiraceae bacterium | reverse complement strand
AAGCCGCAACCCTAACCCGAAACCCTGACCCAACACATAGCCCTATCTCTAACCATAAACATATAACCTTAAAATCTGTCGTTAATCACTTCGTTGAAAACGGGTCAACGGTCAGTTTATGTTCGCTCGATGTTTCTAAGGCGTTCGATCGGGTGAACCATTATGCCTTATTTTGTAAACTTATTGATAGACACGTTCCTGTAAATATGATTATGATTTTAATTGATTGGTATTCCAAGTGTCTTGGTATTGTTAACTGGAATGGCTTTTATTCTTCTACTTTTCATTTGCTTGCTGGTGTGAGACAGGGAGGCTGCCTTTCTCCGATCATGTTTGCCATACTTATGGACTGTGTTATTGGTGCTGTGCATGAAAGTGGTTTAGGCTGCCATATTGAAAATATTAATTTTGGTATTCTGATGTACGCTGACGATCTTGTCTTAGTATCCGCCTCCATATATCATTTGCAATTGATGATTGACATTTGCCTAGCTCAATTTACGGAATTAGATCTTGCTATAAATGTTAAAAAGTCAGTCTGTGTCCGCTTTGGGAAACGTTTCCAAGGTACATGTTCTCCAATCACCATTAATGGCAAGGTCGTGTCATGGTCGGATGATGTGAAATATCTTGGTATAACATTTAAATCTGGCTCTAAATTATACATTGATTTCAAACAATCCAGGACGAAGTTTTTCCGTAGTTTCAATTCTATTTATGGTAAGATTTCCAAGGCTAATGAAACTTTGATTGTATCCTTGATCAAATCTTATTGTATTCCTTCTTTAATGTTTGGTTTAGAAGCTTTTGATTTAAACATATCCCAGCTACGCAGCTTGGACAGTCCCTTGTTTCTAGCATTTGCTAAGTTGTTTAAAACTTTTGATAAAGGAACAATTAATAACTGCATGTACTATCTTAACGTCTTGCCTCTGAGTTTTCAGTATACTTTTAGGAAAGCTAATTTTTTGTCTAAATTAAAGATTGTGGAAAACGCCCTCTTGGCAAAGCTTGACAAGAAATGTGGTCGTGTTATTCTTGATAACATATACACGGATTTCATTGTTGATGTCAGAAATATGTGTAATCTTAGAAGATCAATTTGGAAAAAATTTGAAAATTTAACTAATGTTTAACTTTGTCGATTATTTTAATATTTTCCTTTGTTCGCTTGTAATTATTTCTTTCGATTCGTGTATACCTCTTGTTTAAAGTTTTATTCTTTTTGCTGTTTAATATAGTAACTTTTCTTGAAACTGACTTGGAAGCAGAATTATAAATAGTTATATAATTTAGATACAAAGTTACAAGTCAGTCATTCGCTAGATGGCGATATTAGTTTGACTGTGTTTTCATTTTTCTTTGTAAATCGTTTCAGTTATTTTATTTTTCTGTTAATTTATTCTGTATGTTGTTTTCTTTTATCTTTTTGTTTGTACATTTTATATTTGTTGACTGGCCAAGTGCCGAAATAAAGATTATATATAATTCAATCCGTGAAGCCATTAATCCGTCCGGTGGCGAGCAAAGGTGACATTTATTCATCAAGGTCAAGCACTGTTTGGG
>JBAQWI010000262.1:0-1712 GCA_049298835.1 Oscillospiraceae bacterium | reverse complement strand
ATGTAAGCTTGATGATGTTTTTGAACTGTTCGAATTATACAAGTATAAAAAGTATAATGCTTTCTTAAGAAAAACGAAATTCAAAATTACTAACTATGCTGATAAGAAAAGATTAAACGATGAGATGAATATATTGTCGAATAATATTGACAAAACGATTGAGGAAGTAATCATCTCTGCTAATCAAGCCTTACGCATAGAAAATGATGTGTTTTTTGATGAGTTCATAAACACTCAAGGAAATTACTTATGGGAACGCATCAAACAGATACCATTCAAAGAATATATGAAATCAATTGAATACCAACGAGAATATTTGCCTTTTGCAACGCAGCACAGTGTAAAAGGTAGTGAATATGACAATGTTCTAGTTATTTTAGATAATGGTAAATGGAATCAATATGATTTCAGGACTCTTTTTGGTTCTGGTAGCGAAAATGAAGGAGTAATAAATAGAAGTAAGAAATTATTCTATGTATGCTGCACAAGAGCAATGAAAAATTTAGTCGTGTTTATGCCTACAGATGACCCAGGAGTAATTGAATCTGCTATAAAAATGTTTGGAAATGAGAATATAGTAAACGGAAATGATATTAGTTGAACAAATTAAGAAGTTCTCTTCCGCCTAATTTAAAGTAAACTCTAATTATAAAAAAACAGCACACTCCAAGGTGCCCAATACTAATAGCCGTATACGATGCGAATTTTTCGCGAGTATACGGCTATTTATTATTTTGCATAGCATGTAGCCTTGATAATTTTTGACCATGGCAAGCAGGGCTTCAAAAAAGTTGAATTTTGGTGGATATCTAGGTTCAAAAAATTAGAAATAGGTTCTTGCAATATTTGTGGAAATCGATACAGTTGCTTTTGGATGTTTCTGCAAGACACCAGAACGTAACAGGAAAACACTGTGTAGAATGGAAGGATCAGTAGAATAATACTTAAAATAAAAAACGGCAAACGTTGAAATAATATCCGGCACAGGAAATCATTTCAACGTTTACCGCTTTTTTACGTGTTTCGGACGATCGGGATGATCATCGGGAGAATTTGAATAGGGCCGGACCTCCGGCCAAGGCCCCTTCACTGGAGGTCAACACCGAAAATGGATCTTCACCTCCGATGAGGACCACTCCACCGGAGGAGGGCGGGAAAGGGGGTGTCTGATCTCCGACGAGATCCCGGCAACCGGAGAAGAGCAAAAAAAGATTCCGCTCTTCCGGTTGCCCTGCGAGATAAGCAATCCCGCCCCACTTTCCCCACAAAATAATCTAATCATGGTTACGCTTCATTTTTTATTTTCATAATCAAAACCACGATATTTACGAATTAAAGTATCAAGAAGGCACAACATATTGTGGAAGGACCGGACAGTAAGGTATTCTATTGGAAATTCAAGAAGTTCAGAAAGTTCTGACAGTAATGAATTTAAGAAATGTGAGAGGAGGGAATAAAATGTCAAGTTTCTTTAGTTGGGATCTAGTATGGGAGTTTTTTCCAAAAATTCTCAGTGCGTTGCCCGTGACCTTGTTGATTGTAGGCATTGCGACTTTTGTAGGCTTGGTGTTAGGAAGTTTTATTGCGTTCTTACGGGTGGAAAAAATACCGATATTGAATCAAATAGCCGCAGTATTTGTTTCCTTCATTCGCGGGACGCCGATTCTAGTCCAGTTATACATCGTTTATTACGGTGTACCCAGCCTCTTACA
>JBAQWI010000261.1:0-19158 GCA_049298835.1 Oscillospiraceae bacterium | reverse complement strand
TTTAAGATGAGCAAATACCAAGACCGTTTGATGAAGCATATTGAAGAAAATCCAAACTTTATCGTTCCAGAAAGTCGCAAAAAGGAAATGGTAAATAACTTTTTAAAGCCTGGATTGCAAGATCTTTGTGTTTCACGCACAAGCTTTACATGGGGTATTCCTGTTGATTTTGACCCAAAGCACGTTGTATACGTTTGGATTGATGCACTTTCAAATTACATTACAGCACTTGGCTATGACCCAGACGGTTCAAGCGAGAAGTTTAACAAATACTGGCCTGCTGATGTTCACATTATTGGCAAGGACATTTTGCGTTTTCATACAATCTACTGGCCTATTATGCTGATGGCATTGGATTTACCTCTTCCAAAGCAGGTGTTCGGTCACCCTTGGATGCTGTTTGGCAAGGACAAGATGAGCAAATCAAAAGGAAATGTTATCTATGCCGACGATATGGCTAAGCAATTTGGAGTTGACGCAACTCGTTACTATATGTTGTCTGAGATGCCTTATGGGCAAGACGGTGCAATTACCTATGAAACTATCATTGCACGCTACAACTCAGATCTAGCCAATACGCTAGGTAACCTTGTAAACCGTACGGTTACAATGTGCCACAAATACTTTGAAGGTAAGATTACAAACCCTAACAAGCAAATAGAACTTGATAATGAGCTGATTGCTTGCTGTAAAGATACAAAGGATGCATTTATGAGCCAGATGGATGACCTTCGTTTGGCTGACACACTTGAAAGCATTATGGTGCTTGCACGTCGTTCAAACAAATACATTGATGAAACTGCACCTTGGGTGCTTTTCAAAGACGAAGCTAGCCATGAGCGTTTGATGCAGGTTATGTTTAATCTCATTGAAAGCATTCGCTATATTGCAGTATTACTATCACCATTTATGCCAGAAACATCTGAAAAAATTCTTGTTCAAATTAATTCACAGCTAAAAACTCTGGAAAGTCTTGAGAATTTTGGTGAGAATGACATAACCACTGTGGGTAACCCAGAGCCTTTGTTCAACAGACTTGATGAGGCTAAAAAACTTGAAGAACTTGCGGCTTTTGTTGAGGCAAACAAACCTAAAGTTGTTGAGACAAAGCAAGAGCCAGAGGGTATCAAAATTGGCATAGAGGATTTTCAAAAGGTAAGCTTGCTGGTTGCGCAGATAAAATCCTGTGAGAAGATACCAAAATCCGACAAACTTTACCGTTTGATGCTAGACGACGGAAACTGTGAGCGTCAGATTGTCAGTGGAATTGCAAAATACTATAAAGAAACCGACTTAATCGGCAAAAAGGTTATTATCGTGGCAAACCTAAACCCTGCAAAGCTTCGTGGCGTTGAAAGTAACGGAATGTTACTAGCAGCTGATTGTCCTAATAATGACGTAAAAGTAATCTTTATTGATGACAGTATACCGAACGGTTCAAAAGTAAGATAAATTTGATATGTACGGGCGTGCATTGCACGTCCGTACTTTCTAATCGCCCTTACTTCTATAGTCAAAGGAGAAAATTATGCAAGGAATATTCGACTCGCATTGTCATTACGATGATGAAAAATATGATGAAGATCGTGAGCAGGTTATCGCAGAGATACAAAAAAATGGTGTGTGCAACGCAATCAACATAGGCTGTGACATTGAAAGCTCAAATGACAGCATAAAACTTGCCCTAAAATATTCGTTTTTCTATGCAGCAGTTGGCATTCATCCACATACTGCCGCTGAAGTAGGTGAGGGCTACATTGCAGAACTTGGAGCAATGGCTACAAACGAAAAAGTTGTTGCAATCGGAGAAATTGGACTTGACTATCACTACGATTTCTCTCCACGAGATGTTCAACAAAGAGTATTTGAAGAACAGTTAATATTGGCAAATAGACTTAATATGCCTACCGTAATTCATTCTAGGGAGGCAACAGAGGACACGATGAGGATATTAAACCAGTATCGTCCTAAGGGTGTTGTTCATTGCTTTACAGGCTCAGCACAGACGGCACAAGAGGTTATTAAACTTGGTATGTATATTGGGTTTACAGGTGTTGTCACATTTAAGAACGCAAGAAAAACCCTTGAGGTAATTAATATAACTCCACTGGATAGGATTTTGCTTGAAACTGACTGCCCGTATATGGCGCCAGAACCATACAGAGGCAAACGTTCAACCTCAGATATGATAGAGAAAACCGCTGAGGCAGTAGCAAAGGTAAAAGGATTAACTACACAAGAAATCATAGACATTGCAAGAGAAAACACCAAAAGATTATTTGGCATAGAATAAAATTGGGATGTCAACAATAATACCAAGCAGTTCGTGGGAAAATTTATTGCTTTCCTCTCCAAAGGTTAATATGCCTATTTAGTCATATCACATAGTCATTGGTGAATAACAGATAGAATGTACAACATAATTATAATCAAATTAAAAAACGCACACAGAGTTATTATAAAATAATAACTCTGTGTGCGTTTTGATATAAGCTAGGCTTACTTATTTTTACGGTTTGATGATTTTGCACGAAGATTATTGTCTAGAATTTGTTTTCTAATACGAATATTTTTTGGTGTAACTTCAAGTAACTCATCCTCAGCAATGAACTCAAGACATTCCTCAAGGCTCATCTTTTTAGGGGTAACCAGTTTTAGCGCATCATCATTACCAGAAGAACGTGTATTTGTAAGCTGTTTTTTTCTGCAAACATTAACAACCATGTCTTCTGATTTAGGTGACATACCAACAACCATGCCCTCGTAAACAGCAGTTTGAGCGCCGATAAACAATGTGCCACGCTCTTGAGCATTGTATAGACCGAAAATGATAGCAGTTCCAGTCTCATATGAAATTAGAGAACCATTTGAACGACGAGGTATTTCACCTTTGTAAGGCTCATAGCTGTCAAATACAGAATTAAGGATACCCTCGCCTTTGGTGTCAGTTAAAAATTCACTTCTGTAACCAAAAAGTCCACGTGATGGAATTAAGAACTCAATTTTCATACGTGAGCCTTGCGGTGCCATTTGAATAAGTTCACCTTTTCTTGTTCCCATTTTTTCCATAACACTGCCCATAAATTCCTCAGGAACATCTATGATTAGTCTTTCAATAGGTTCGTGAGTTTTGCCATCGATTTCTTTTAAAAGAACTTGAGGTGGGTTTACAGCAAACTCATAACCCTCACGACGCATATTTTCAATCAGAATAGATAGATGCATTTCGCCACGTCCAGCAACGCGAAGACTATCAGCATTTTCAGTTTCACTAACACGTAATGAAACGTCCTTTAGAAGCTCTTTAAACAGTCTGTCATGAATTTGACGTGAGGTAACATATTTACCTTCTTTTCCAGCAAAAGGTGAGTTGTTTACAGAGAAAGTCATCTCAACTGTAGGTTCAGAAATTTTAACGAAAACAAGAGGCTCAATATTACTAGGTGCACAAAGAGTGTCACCAATAGTGATTTTTTCA
Organism: Oscillospiraceae bacterium; assembly: GCA_049298835.1. Taxonomy (GTDB): domain Bacteria; phylum Bacillota; class Clostridia; order Oscillospirales; family Ruminococcaceae; genus Paludihabitans. Next base: position 15,680 of record JBAQWI010000261.1, on the reverse strand, counting down.
ATACCGCTGAATATAATAATATCTCCTACTTGAGCATTTTCAGCAGGAACACGTTTTAGTCCTTCAATTTGGCTCAAAGAAACAATGCGTCCCTTATAAGGAGTTTTTGTCTGATGAAAATCAGCAATCATAACATCTTGGTTTACTCTAATTTGTCCACGTTCAACACGTCCAATACCGATACGACCAACATACTCGTTGTAGTCGATAGAGGAAACAAGAACTTGTAGGTCTCCATTTTCGTCACCCTCTGGAGGATCGATATGTGAAAGTATGCTGTCAAACATAGGTTTAAGATCTGTGCCGGCATGGTCAGGGGAAAGAGAAGCTGTTCCATCACGACCTGAACAAAAAAGTACAGGGCTTTCAAGTTGCTCTTCGGTTGCATCGAGCTCAAGTAATAGCTCTAATACTTCGTCAACAACTTCGTGGCATCTAGCGTCAGGACGGTCAATCTTGTTTACAACAACAATAACCTTATGGTTTAACTCTAGTGCTTTTTGTAGTACAAAACGAGTTTGAGGCATAGGTCCTTCTGCAGCATCTACAAGTAATAAAACGCCGTTAACCATTTTCAATATACGCTCAACCTCGCCAGAGAAATCGGCATGTCCAGGTGTATCAATAACGTTAATTTTAACGCCTTCATAAAAAGCAGCAGTATTCTTTGCAAGGATAGTGATACCTCTCTCTCGCTCAATATCGTTGTTATCCATAACTCTATCTGCAACTACTTGATTTTCTCTAAATGCGCCACCTTGTTTTAGCATTTCATCAACCAAAGTTGTTTTACCGTGGTCAACGTGGGCGATTATTGCAACATTTCTTAAGTCATTTCTTATCATATATTTTTAATTCCCTCCGTATTTATACATTCTTTAATTCATATTGAATTATAACTAAACTATTATATATCATTTTGCAACAATAAGCTAGTCAAATTAATGTTTTTAGAACTTTTTCCAAAAAAACCAATTTCTTCAGCTTTTTTCTTGTGTGAATAATGCCTTTCATTGAAAATGAATATCAAATATGATATGATATGGAAATATATTGTAGTGTGCAAAAATATTAATGGAGATGAAATAAATGAAATACGGGATATCTACAGCTTGTTTTTATCCAATGCTGACGGAAAAGGCATTGCAAACAATAGCAGAGCATCATGTTCCATATGCAGAAGTATTTGTGGACACATTTAGTGAAGTGAAAAAGGAATATGTAAAAGAATTAAAAAAGACTGCTGACTTTTACGGAACCAAGATTGTATCACTTCATCCATTTAGTTGTGCATTTGAATCATTTATGCTCTTTACAAACTATGAGCGTAGACTTAATGATGGGTTGGAGTTGCATCGACATTACTTTGAGGCAATGAATATTCTTGATGCCAAAATATTCATTTTCCACGGTGATAGGATTGGTAGCAAGAATGAAAATAAGATGTATTTTGAACGCTTTGCTAAGTTACGCGATTTAGGACAAGAATACGGAATAACAGTGGCGCAAGAAAACGTTGAACGCTGTAAAAGTAGAGATATTGATTTTCTAAGTGAAATGATTCAGTACTTAGATGGCAATGTTTCACTTGTGTTTGACAACAAACAAGCAGTACGTTCAAGTGTAGACTATCGTGAATTTATTAATCGGTTAGGTAATCATATTGTGCACGTACATTTTAGTGATAATAACAACAAATGCGACTGTGTTGCTGTCGGGACAGGACAAGTCGATTTATGCGGCTTTTTATCACTATTAGAACAAAAAATGTATAATAATTGTATAATTATTGAATTATACAATGAGTTGTTGAATAATAATGATGAAATATTCAAAAGCTATGATATTTTGCGTTTATCGAAATTGTAGAAAATTTTATAAAAATTATGTATATATTTTACAATAATATTGGTAAAATAAGTTTGTATATTAAATAATTATGGTAATATATGTAAGAATTTACCTTAATAGTTATCATTAAGTCGATTTATGTCGAATTATCGCTCTTTACATTTGTATCACAACTTTATATAATATGTTTATACTATAGCATTGGGGTGATAAACAATGGTTTTCATTGAAGAGATTAAATTTGTACAAACCTATGTCATTTCTGAGAGCGAAACAATAATAGGTGATACCGTATATTGCGAGTATGGCATCACACAAAGCAGCGTTTACAATAACAACCATACCGAAATTGTAACTATTAATGGAATTTCTACGGACAAAGTATTTGTCGAATCACTTGTAAAAAGGATGAAAAACGAAATTGTTGACCCGATAACTCTCCAGTACATAGTCGAAGATTATTTGGGTGAGGTTTTCGGCGTCTAGCTATTGTTAAACCAGCCTCATAATGATATAATATTTGCAAAGCAAATATTAATAATTTCAATGGCAGTGCGAAATTTTACTACGTAAAAACCCAGCATTGCCGATTATATTAACGCTTAGGCTTATGATATAATTATAACATATTATTATTAATTTAAACGTTTTAGCAGCTGTGCGTGAGCGATTACACCGTTTAATGTGTGCTGATTTTAACATGATTGGAATGATATAGATGAAATGTGCATTTTGTGGCTGTATGGAGAGTAAAGTTGTCGATTCAAGACAGACTGAAGATGGTTTGAAAATTAGACGGAGACGTGAGTGTCTTTCCTGTGGTGCGAGATTTACCACCTATGAAATTATTGAAACTATACCTTTAATGGTTATAAAACGTGATAAGTCAAGACAAGCATTTGATTCGGAAAAATTGTTAGGCAGACTTATGCGTGCTTGCGGAAAACGACCTGTATCCATTGAAACATTAGAAAAGCTTGTTTCCGATATACAAAATACCTATGCGAATCAAATGATAAAAGAGGTCAACTCAACTGAGCTTGGTGAACTTGTTATGCAACGACTCAAAGAGATTGATCAAGTTGCTTATGTCAGATTTGCATCAGTTTACAAAGAGTTTAAAGATATTGATACTTTTATGGACGAACTTAAAAGCTTGAAACATAAGTCAAAATAGATTTTCTATGTTTGGAAGTTCTTTGCTGTAAATGTGATTAATCATAAATCTAATTTGTTCAAGACAAATTTGTATACTGTCAAAGGAGCCTATTTTCACATATCCCAACAAACTCACTAGATCGATGTCAATTTTTTCTAGTTCATCGTGCCTTACAAAAAAACTTAGAAAACCATGTCTGCTTTGATAAAGGGCAGACATTTTTTTTGTGCTTTCAGCCAGAGTTTGGGTATCTTTATTCTTGCACTGCACGAGGGCGATGTCAATTAATTCATCAAATTGAGTTTTGGTTTCCTTAGCATAATAAATTCCACTTATGCTTAGGGCTAACATTGCAATCATGATTGCTGTAATTGTAATTAATCGTGTCATAGGGCTTCCCTTTCTACATATTTTTTTCGACAATGTAGTAATTCAGTTCTTTGTCGCAAGTCATTAAAAACACTTTTTTAAGTGCATATTTCTTCATTAATATAGTCTGAATGACCCAATCCTCTTTGATATCATAAACGGCTAGTGCACTTTCGATTACTTTGCCGTCACTGATAACAACAACTGGTGGTGATTTGCTCGTACCTGGGATATTAAGTGTCTTTGGTGTGACAGATTGCGCGTCAAACTTTTGTAAAACGCTTACTTTTCCTGTTGTTTCTACAATGGCATATTCAACGTCTTGTACATCGAAGATGCCAGATTGTCTGAGCGATTCCATTAAATCATCAATAGAAAAGCGTAATTTTCTGAGTTGCTTTTGATCAATCAGCCCATCATGAATGATAATCATAGGAGAGCCTGAGATAAAGCTTCTAAATCCCTTTGACTTTAAAGAAATATTTGAAATTAAAATATCAAATGACACTAAAATGAGTACCGGTATCACGCCTAAAATCATAGGGATGTTTGTATCCTCAATGGGCAATGAAGCAATATTTGAAATTAATATGGTGATAACGAGCTCAGATGGTTGAAGCTCACCAAGTTGTCTTTTGCCCATAAGACGAATTGAAAACATGATGAGTACATATAAAAAAATTGCTCTGAAAAATACAACAAGCATTAAAAAAACCTCCGTGATGATAGATACGACTTATTATTGTCATCATGGGGATATTATATACTAAATTTGGCGAATAATAAGTTGAAATGCCCAATTGAATGATGTATAATTACTATATGAATTGTTTAAAAGGAGAGAAGTACTATGGCAAATTTTTCAGTTTCACTGACAAAGATAATTAAAGACTTTGGTCTTGAGGAAATTTATATGCCAGAAAACTCTGATGACATCATGCTTGAAAGTGCTGATGTAAACCGTCCGGGTTTAAATCTGACAGGCTATATGGAGTATTTTGATAATACAAGAATTCAGATATTTGGACTTAATGAAGTAGAATATTTGAAGACATTACCACTTGAAGAGCGTAGAACAAGGGTGGACATACTCTTTGCTCAAAAGTTTCCGGTTGCTGTTATTACAAGAAATCTTGATGTTTGCGATGCTATCCTTGATGCGGCAAAAAAATATGGGATTGCTTGCGTAGCAACAAGCGAAACAACCTCAAGCTTTCTTTCAGGGCTTATTTCCTATTTGAACGTTGAGCTTGCCCCAAGAATTACTCGTCATGGTGTGCTAATTGAAGCATATGGCGAGGGCGTTCTTATGCTAGGCGAAAGTGGCGTAGGTAAGAGTGAAACCGCAATTGAGCTTGTAAAGCGTGGACATCGTCTAATTGCAGATGATGCAGTTGAAATTCGCAGGGTATCAAACCGTACTCTTGTGGGATCTTCCCCAGAAAATATTCGACATTTCCTTGAGCTTCGGGGCGTTGGTATTATCAATGCAAGACGACTTTTCGGAATGGGCTCTGTAAAAATTACAGAAAAAATCGACTTAATTGTTAAACTTGAAGTTTGGGATGCAGACAAGGTTTATGATAGAATGGGTATGGAGAATGAATATGCTACCATTCTTGGTATACAAGTGCCTTGTATTACAATTCCGATAAAACCAGGACGTAACCTTGCAATTATTTTGGAGGTTGCAGCAATGAATAACCGTCAAAAGAAGATGGGATATAATGCAGCACAAGAATTAATGGCGAATTTAGGAATGCCAGTCGAAGAAAGTACTGATATTAAAAATTGGGACTTATTCTAGCCTAACTTAAACTGACACAAATCATATTGTATTTTATACAAAATAGTAGCGTTTGTTATACGCTCTGTAAATATATATTTTAAAACTAACAGGAGATATTAAATTGAAAATTATTGCAGATACCCATACACACACAATTGCATCAACCCATGCATACTCAACCATACTTGAAAACGCAAAGTTTGCCTCCGAAAATGGAATAGAGTATTTAGCAATGACAGACCACGCACCATCAATGTGGGACGCCCCTCATATTTGGCATTTTGGGAACATGAATGTAATCCCGGATTACCTATATGGTGTTCGCATATTAAGGGGTGTTGAAGTGAACATTCTTCCGCAGGGAAAACTTGATTTGACCAACGATGACCTATCAAGACTTGAGTGGGTGGTTGCTTCTATTCACTCACCTGTATATCCAGAAACCTCAATTGAGGAAAACACCAATGCCTATATTACGGCAGCCAAAAACCCTCATGTTGATGTTATTGGTCATAGTGGATCTATCGGATTTATGTATGATTACGAGAAAGCAATCAAAGCTTTTGGCGAGTATAATAAGCTTGTTGAGATTAATCATCATACTTTTGAGGCAAGAGCTGACGGTGTTAAAAACTGTGTTGAAATTGCAAAACTTTGTAAGAAATATAACGTTCGGGTTGTTGCAAACTCAGATGCTCATTTTGCCTATGCAATCGGTAAGGTTGATAACGCACTCAATATTTTGCATGAAATTGAGTTTCCAAAGGAACTTATTATAAATTCAGAGAGAGATTTGTTTGAGGCTTACCTTGCAGAGAGAAAAACAAGGATAAGATAAATTTATATTAGACAAAGGGGATAATTACAAATGAGAGTTATTATGTTTGACATTGACACACTGAGAAATGACCATATGGGTTGTTATGGCTATCAGAGAAACACAACTCCAACTTTAGACCAAATTGCAAAAGAGGGTGTAAAGTTTGACGATTACTATTGCCCAAATGCACCCTGTTTGCCGTCTCGTGCATCGCTTATTACAGGTCAGTATGGTATTCGTACTGGTGTAGTAGGTCATGGTGGAACTGCCGCAGATTTGCGTTTGCAGGGTACCACTAGGCATTTTACCGACGATTTTTCTGAAAATGGATTGTTTATGCAATTCCGTGGTGCAGGAATGAATACAGTTTCCTTTTCAACCTTCCCAGAACGCCATTCATCATGGTGGTTTAACGCAGGGTTTAACGAGTGCTACAACGTCGGAGGACGTGGTGGAGAGTCGGCTGAGGCTGTTACTCCTCGTGTGCTTGATTGGATTGAGCGTAATGGTGACAAGGACAATTGGTTTATGCACGTGCATTATTGGGACCCACATACACCATATCGTGCACCTAAAGAGTTTGGCAATCCTTTCAAGGACGAGCCACTCCCTGATAACTGGATTGATGAAAAGATATTTGCAGAGCATTTGTTGCATATTGGTCCTCACGGTGTAAATGAGATAGGTATGTGGAATGATGAAACTTGCGATAAATTCCCTCGTCATCCAGGAAAACTTGAAAATCTTGAGCAGGTAAAAGAGTTTATTGATAATTATGATTGTGGCATTAGATATACCGACGACAATATTAAAATGATACTTGACTTGCTAAAATCTAAGGGCATTTATGGCGAGGACTTGGCAATCATAATCACCTCTGATCATGGTGAGAATATGGGCGAGATGGGCATCTATGGAGAGCACGCAACTGCGGACGAGCCAACTTGTCATATACCAATGATTATCAAATGGCCTAATGGCAAGAAAAACTTTACTGCAAATGGTTTCCACGATAATGTTGACTTACTACCTACAATTAAAGAACTTTTTGGAACTCAAACATTTGGAGAACATTATGAGTATGATGGTAAGAGTTATGCAAAAACTCTCTTAAGCGGCGAGGATTGTTCTAAGGAAAGCCTTGTAATATCACAATGCTGTCATGTTTGCCAACGTTCTGCTCGTTTTGGCGATTACATCTATATTCGCACAATTCATGGAGGATATCATTTGTTTCCAGAGGAAATGCTTTATAACGTAAAGACAGATCCTCATCAACTTAATGACATTGCCCTAAACCATCCAGAGCTGTGTGCAAAAGGCGCAAAAATTATTATTGATTGGGTAGATACTATGATGAAAAAATCAGACTATTCAATTGATCCAATGTGGACTGTGATGAAAGAGGGTGGACCAGAGCATACAAGAAATGCACTGGAAAACTATATTAAGCGTATAACGGGCACAAAGCGTGAATATGGTGTTGAGCTATTGCGTAAAATGTATCCAAACGGATAGGTGAAACTTAAACTGTACAAAAAAATCTTCCCAAACGGGGAGATTTTTTTAATCTTCTTCTATAAATTTGAATTGCAAATCTATAAATTATGCTGTTCATTAGCTTGAATTTGTGGTATAATGAGAGAATAAGAAATTGTGATATTTAGATGAAGAAGAAATTGAGGTAAATTAATGCAGATTAATCAAGAAAGCTTTAATGAGATTAAAAGAACTATACTTAAAAACCGTTTTACAAAAATGAATGACATGCAAAAAAAGGCAATTTTTAAGGTGAATGGTCCTGTGCTGATCTTAGCAGGAGCAGGTTCTGGAAAAACTACTGTGCTAGTAAACCGAATTGCAAATATGTTAAACTTTGGTGATGCTTATCATAACGATTACATATCAGAGTATGTAACAAACGAGGATTATGATTACCTAAAATCTATAGAAAATTCAAATGACTATGATGTTGAACGTTTCAAAGATGCAATTAAAGTGAATTCTATTAATCCATGGAATGTGCTTGCAATTACATTTACGAACAAAGCGGCAAATGAGCTTAAAAGTAGACTTCATAGTTTATTAGGGGATGTTGCGTTAAACATCAACGCAGGTACATTCCATTCAGTTTGCTTAAAGATTCTGCGTCGTGAGATTACAAGATTAGGCTATTCAAGTGGTTTTACAATCTATGATACAGACGATAGTCTTCGTACTATCAAGGACTGTTTATCTGACCTTACTGCTGATGATAAAATGTTCCCACCTAAAGCAATGCTTGGCGAAATAAGCCGTTCTAAAGACGCAATGATTTCACCAGCAGATTACCTAGCAGAAAACTCAGAAGACTTTAGAAAAAAGGTAATTGGAAACATTTATACACTATACCAAAAGAAACTAAAATCCTCAAATGCAGTTGATTTTGATGATATTATATGCCTAACTGTAAGGCTTTTGGTTGAGTGTCCAGATGTATTAGAACATTATCAAAACCTATTTAAATATGTTCTTGTGGATGAATACCAAGATACTAACCACGTACAATATAAGCTTGTTTCCTTGCTGTCGCAAAAAAGTAAGAACATCTGTGTGGTCGGTGATGATGACCAGTCTATCTACAAATTTAGAGGTGCTACCATTGAAAATATTCTGAACTTTGAAAAAGAGTTTGAAGATGCAACGGTAATTCGCCTTGAGCAAAACTATCGTTCTACGCAAAACATCCTTGATGGTGCAAACGGTATCATTAAACATAATACAGAGCGTAAGGGTAAAAATTTATGGACTGCAAATGGCGTAGGCGAGAAGATTACTGCTTATCGTTGTCCAGATGAGAACTCTGAGGCACAATTTGTTGCAAACAAAGTCACTGAGAGCGTAGAAAACGGATTGAAATTTTCGGACAACGCGGTACTTTATCGCATGAATGCCCAGTCTGCAAATATTGAGCGTTACTTTGTAAAATCGGCTATTCCTTATCGAATTGTGGGTGGAACAAAGTTCTATGAGCGCAAGGAAATTAAAGATATTTTGTCTTATCTTCATATTATTGATAACCCTTATGATATTATCAGACTAAAACGTATTATCAATGAACCAAAGCGTGGAATTGGTGATACTACTGTAAAAAATGTTGAGGCAATTGCAGATAAGCAATCCGTTCCTATGTACGTGATTATGAAATCAGCAAATGAGTATGACTTAATTGCAAAGAAATCCTCTGGCTTAGTTGATTTTACAAATATGATTGACGAGCTAACAGAGCTAAGCAAAACCATTTGTCTAGCAGAACTGCTTGACCATTTGATGGAAAAAGCCAATTACCATGCTTATTTGAAAGCACAAGGCAAAGAGGGTGAAGCTAGACTTGAAAATATCGAGGAACTTAAATCCAACTTAATTAAGTATAATGACGAAAATGAAAATGCAACACTTCAAGGCTTTTTGGAGGAGGTTTCTCTGTATACTGATTTGGATAATCTAAACGATACTGAAGATAAAGTTACTATGATGACAATGCATTCTGCAAAGGGACTTGAGTTTAAGAATGTTTATGTTGTGGGGATGGAAGAAAACATCTTCCCAAGTTTCTTGTCAGCTGCATCTGATGTTGAATTGCAAGAGGAAAGAAGACTTGCATATGTTGCGGTTACCCGTGCAAAAGAACATTTGTATATTACTAACTCAGCACAACGTATGCTTTTTGGACGTACTAGTCGCAATATGCCATCTCGTTTCCTAAAGGAAATTCCAGATGAGCTTGTTGATATTATCGACGAAACTGTAAAAGCTTATGGATATTCACCTCGCCCAGAAAAAGCGAAACCTGTTTATAAACCAGAAATTGAAGGAACTGTTGGCGTTAGCCGTCCTGTTCAAGAGGCAGTTGTCAATTTTGGTGTCGACGATACTGTTTCCCACAAAATTTTTGGTAAGGGAAAAGTGAAAGCTATGACTAAGATGAGCAACGATACTTTGGTTGAGGTATTGTTTGACAAAGTTGGAACTAAGAAAATCATGGCTAACTTTGCAAAGCTAGAGAAAATTTAAGTGAATTCTATTTTGTACGCACAAAAAACCTATTTCTTCATAATATGTAATGAGGCTATATCTTTAGGCATTGAATTATTACGTAAATTTATCCTAAAGGTAACCAGACTTAGAGCGGAGTAATATCTCTGCTTTTGTCAAAATAAAAAAGCATGGAAAATTTGCTTTTTTAAATACAATATTAGGAGGATATATATGGCTGATTCGAAGTTTGTATCGCAACAAAATAGCTGTTCAAATGGCTTTAAAGAAGCGGTTTGTATCAATGCAGGACGTATTTATGACAGTTGCTCCGAAAGGCAACTACCTAGCTATATATAAACCCAAAACCCTATACTTTCAGATTTTGAGAGTATAGGGTTTATTGTTTGCCTTGAATTAAATATAAGTTACAGCTTATTTATGTGCCGTTTAGGGTTACTCGCAAGATGAATTTGCCAGATGGCCATTGTTTTTCTTTATAGTATAGGGCACTTGAAACAATCATTTTTAGTAGTCTGTTCTTTTCGTTAATGGTGGCTACATCATAAGCATCTAAAACGTTTTCCACCTTTTGGCAAACTACATTTAGATTGGTAAGCTTTTTATTTTCAATCTTCACCTGTAATTGTTTAATGGCTACGCTTAATTTTTCTGTTTTTTTATCAAGAGCAGACGTTCTTTCCAAAAATACTTCTAAAGAGTAGACACCCTGTTCCAAAAAATCATGTAGCTTTTCTTTTTGAGTTTGCACAATATTAATTTCTTTTTTTGTAGAAAGTATTGCCTTTTCAATTAAATTATTACTGCTTTGTACTGGTGTAGAAACTTTGACTTTTAACCCTGCAAGCTGTTCTCTAATGGTAGCTAGAAACATTTCTTCCACATCAAAAAACGAGGTCATTTTTACACAACCACTAGTAGGACACATCATATATATGATATCACCATGCGTGAATTCTCTGCGAACCATCTTACCACCACACTTTGCACAAGTTAAAATACCAGCAAGTGGATTGGTAAGTTTGCCACTAAAATAGGGTGGATGATATCTGCCTGATAGGATTTCCTTTGCTCGTTGAAATACCTCTGTATGGATGATTGCAGGGTGTAACCCTTGCGATATAATCCATTCACTTTCTGGGTTTAAGGTAGACCAGTTTTTTTCGTTTTTATCATCTGGCTTTCGATGTCTACGTTTATTCCAAACAACTTTGCCTATATATACTTCGTTTTGAATAATTGATTTTACTGTAGTGCGTGAAAATTTTGCTCCTCTTTTGGGAATAGCGCCAAGTGAGTTTAACGTCTCCGCAATGGCGTGGCATCCGCAACCTTGATTAGCGTACATATCAAACATCATCTTAACAAATTCAGCCTCATCATCTACAATTTTTAAAGAGGGAAGTTTACCAATACGACAGCTAAGATATCCATATGGAGCATTGGCGATATAACCGCCGTCTTGTAAGGACTTATTGATACCTTGTCGCATACGTCTTTTAATGGTTTTCAGCTCACGCCTTGCAAAGAAGGTTTGAAACTCTGTGTATTCTTCATCTAATTCGTTATTGAGGTCATAGGTTTTTCGTGGGGTGACAATCTTAACGTTTGCAGATTTAAATGTTTCAAGAATAACTCCTTGCTGGCTCATAGAGCCACGTCCTAAACGGTCAATGTCCATACATAATACAGCTTCAAGCTTGCCAATCTCAACGTCACTCAACAGCCTTAACATTTCGGTGCGGGTGTACAGATTTTCACCGCTGATTACTTCCTCATATGTTTCTATGATAGTAAGATGATATTGTTGTGCAAATTCCAGTAAGGTATCCTTGTGCCGTTTTAGAGTTTCTTCCGTAGAGTCAGTAAGCTCCTCCGCACGTGATTTCCTTAAATAAATACCAGTGTTCATTGTTATCCCTCTCCAATACGCTAAGACATACCAAAACTACCTATAACATTGTTGTATTCAAATTTATGTAAAATTATGTTATAAACTTTGATGTCTGTTTAAAAGAGGGTTAGACACATTGTAGGTGATTGCAAAATATGCAGGGACAAAAGACAGCTGTGCATAGGACAAATTTAACCCTTCATACAATTATAAGGGGTGGTTAACATGATTGATTTAGCAAAATATGCAGGTGTTGATGATAGCAAATTCTCTATTAAATTAGGTATGGTTGATAAGTTTATCTATGACAAGTGGGATAAATGTGGTTGCTTGGTTGGTGTAGCCTACCGTGAAGCCAGTCAAGAGGAAAGAGAACACAATAGGGAGAATATACTTGATTTAGCCGGAAGAATAAAGGCGAGGGTAGAATGTGGGGAATACTAATTTTGTTAAAATACAATTAAAATTATATAATCAAAGAAACTGAAACAACCACCCACTATATCGGTGGTTGTTTCAGTTTGTGGACATATGTATAGGGCAAGACAAGTTTTTTAATAAGTTATAGGAGTTGTATTAAGGGATGGCTAAACAAAGATGGAGTCTGGTAGTGGCGTCTCCTCGTCGATTGTTCCAGTAATTGTTACGTTAAGATAAAATTTGTCTATCGAAAGGTCAATTTCCATACCGGTAAGTGCTTCTGGTTCAAACAGACGTACTTTAGGGCGTAAACAGTTTTGAGGTGAATTACACACCACAACCCCAATGTACCCATTGCTTAACTTAACAATTGTTCCAACTGAATAAACAGCAACCGTCCTTAAAAAGGTTTGTAGAATCTTATAATCAAAATGGGTATCCGCACAGCCCATCATATATTCTATAGTTTCGTTGGAAGACCAGGCTTTTCGATAGGAACGACATGAAGTAAGCGCATCATACACATCAGCTAAGGCTAAAATTCGTCCATATAAAGAGATTTTATTTCCAACTAGTCCTTTGGGGTAACCAGTTCCATCATATCGTTCGTGATGATTTTCAATACCTGCAAGTACTGCAGCTGAAATTTGACGGCACGAAGTAAGACGTGCCACTGCATTGGCGGGATGGGTCTTCATCAATTCAAATTCCTCTGTGGTAAGGGCACTGTCTTTATTGATTATCTCGAGTGGAATATCGAGCTTTCCTATATCATGCAAAAGTCCACACATTGTAAGCTCAGTCAGCATTGAGTGTGGATAACCGCTTCGAATACCAATTAGAGCACTTAATATACCAACATACATGCTATGAGTATAAGTGTATGTATCGTAATCCTTGATGTCAATAATGTTGATTAGACATTCATCTTTGGAAATGGCGTGCATAATCAAACTTTCTGATAACTCAGAAAAGGCATTCAGTGTGGATACGCCAATTGACTTTTGAGCTGTAAACTCATCATAGATTTTTTTTAACTCAATGACTGTTTTCTGTTTAAACTCACTGTCAATAAACTCTTCAACCTTAATACCGTCAAGTAGTTTGCTTTGAATATAGATACCTGATATATTATATTTTTTTAGCTTGGCTATGGAGTCGACTGTTAAACTTTGTCCATTCACAATCAAAGAGAAAAATGAGGTGCCATGGGTGACGTCTTTAGCCACCAACATTCCAGGTTTTAAATGTTTTATCGGAACATAAATCATTGTAAATTACCAACTATCCAATCTTTATTATTTTTTGTATTTTGGACAAGATTAATCTATCTGAGAATGTTTTAAAAGTTTTCTCTTATCCATTCAGTTCTTTATTTTAAGCTCAACAATCATTGTTAAGATATAAACTGATATTGGAAATATTATAACATATATCGACAAAATTTACTAGTAAAATTTTACACTTTTATCCAATATACATGTAGGTGAGTAACCCCCTACAGGCTAAAACAATGATGTTACAAAAAGGGGAGGGAGAGCACTTCCTCTAGCTATGACAATCTTATGACAAAGATTGTTTAGAGGATTTACAGGTTTATTTCACCCCGCTAAATCAAGCAATTATTGACAATGCATCTATGATTAAAGTGAAAAATGTTCAAGTTTTAACAGTACTTATGAATGAAAGAGCTAGGTTTACACAACTTTTTACTAATAAACACAAACTGCTATTTAAACAATAGAAAATAGGGTAGGTTAAGAATTAATTCTCTTCCTACCCTATTTTAGAGTATTACTTTATTTTTTTAATTTACGTTCGAAAGTGTGTATTCATTAGAGGCTGTTAAACATTTTTTATCTTTTGAATGACCTGTGACTGAACTTCCAAAATTAGACGACATAGCTCATCCAATTTTTTATTGCTTTTTTCTATGAAATTGCAACCATACTGGTAAAGTGAATTCTCGTCACACTCATCACGATACCGTCTTTTAACAGACAAAAGTAAAAACTCTGACTTTTTGCGTGTAACTATTTCAACAACCACTCTTTGCCCGAGCTGTAAAAAGGCATCACTTTCTATTAAAATACCACCCAAACTCATATCTTTAATAGTAACATCTATAAAAGGTATGGCCTCATTTTCTGGATTAGCTTGTGAGGAAACATTTTGTTTTTCAACCTCAAGGGAAGATCCACATAAGAAAATTTTCGTTGGAGTTGTGATATGCACACGGAAATAACCACGTTTTTCATCGTCCGTAAGGAGATTTAGATTTCCAAGACGTATTGCAGTATTTTGGGAATCGCTCACACTTGCTAAAATGACCTTGTATCCTGCCGCAGGACTGTTAAATGTAAGTTTTACATAAGAAAGGAATCGAAGAGGCGGAAACCCTTCTGACGTATTTGAAACAACAATATAATTGTCTTCTATAACAATAATTTTACCCATACCAATCATCATATTGTTAGGTGCATGAATATGGCAAGTTGTGTTGAGATATTCTTTTGATACAATTATCATTCGTGTCACTCTCCTTGGTACCTTTATTTCGTATTGAGATAGCGGATTATTTCAGCACTTATATTTTCTAAAGCAAGCTGTTTTGTAACTGCTCCTATATTATATGCAACCATAGGCATTCCATAAACAACACAGCTTTCCTTATTTTGTCCTATTGTATGAGCGCCAGCTTGACGCATTTTAAGTAGCCCATTGGCTCCATCGCCACCCATTCCAGTAAGAATAATACCGACTGCATTGTTCTTTGCAGTTAACGCTACTGATTCAAATAATACATCAACAGAAGGGCAATGGCCACTAACCTTGGAACCGGGGGTGCTTTTGACATAATAGCCTGATTTATCACGACATAAGGTAAGATGATTCTCGCCAGCAGCTATTAAAATTACTCCGTTTTCCAAACGGTCATTGTCTGCAGCTTCTTTTACACGCATATTTACAATTTTATCAATTCTCTCGGCATACATCTTTGTGAAAGTAGCAGGCATATGCTGGACAATAACAATACCGGGAGTTGATGAGGGCAAATCTCTGATGACAGATAAAATTGCTTCGGTCCCCCCCGTTGACGCACCAATTGCAATCACTGTTTTAGACGAGGAGTTAGTTAAACTTGATAACGGTGATAATTCAGTTATGGCTACCGTTTTACCAATATGTGCTACCGATGCAATTTTTATTTTAGTGGATAACTCCATAATAAAGCTTTTTAAATCATCTGGCAAGAGAATATTTGGTTTTTTAACAAAATCAACAGCACCCGCATTTAATGCATCTAGCACATTTATTGGTAGGGAACTTACCACAATTACTG
>JBAQWI010000260.1:0-2705 GCA_049298835.1 Oscillospiraceae bacterium | reverse complement strand
ACAGTACAGACTCACAGCCTATTACTGCAAAATCCACACACCAGCTAATTAGTGTGAACCAAACAAAACTTGATCAATTAATGGACTTAGTGGGAGAGCTTGTTACAACTGAATCTATGGTTGTAAGTAGCCCTGATTTAAAAGGACTGACCCTTGACAACTTTAGCAAATCCACAAGAGAGTTGCGTAAACTTACAGATGAACTTCAAGATGTTGTCATGTCTATGCGAATGATGCCTTTATCGGGGGTTTATCAAAAGATGAACCGTATTGTCCGTGATATGAGCAAAAAGTTAGAACGAAAAGTTGACCTTGTTACCCTTGGTGGCGAAACTGAGATGGATAAAACAATAAGTGATGCAATTACTGATCCATTTATACATATGATTAGAAATTCTATGGATCATGCAATTGAACAACCAGAAGAGCGCATTAAACTTGGAAAGCCTGAAACTGGTGTCATTACGATATCAGCACGAAATATCGGAGGCGAAATTGTAATTACCATTGCCGATGATGGACGTGGTTTGAATAAAGATCAAATTATGAAAAAGGCAAAATCTAATGGAATTCTTACCAAACCAGAAAATGAATATACAGAAAAGGAAATTTTCAATCTTATAATGCTTCCAGGGTTTTCGACCAAAGAAGCGGTAACGGAATTCTCTGGACGTGGTGTTGGAATGGACGTTGTTCGCCAAAACATTGAGAAAATTGGTGGTGTTATCAGCCTTGAAAGTACTCTAAGTGTTGGAACAACTTTTACCATTAAAATCCCTCTAACTCTTGTTATTGTAGATGGAATGGAGATCTCTGTGGGCGATACAATTTTCACACTTCCAATTACCTCTATCAAACAAACGTTTAGACTGTTTGATAAAAAACAAATTATATACAATACAAATCATTCTGAAATGGTTATGTTGCGTGGTGATTGCTATCCAATTATTCGATTACACGACCTGTATAAAATTCCTTCTAAAACGACAGAGTTAACCTCTGGAATTCTAATTCAAATTGAAAATGGTGACAATGTTGCCTGTCTATTTGTGGACGAACTTCTAGGGGAACAACAAGTAGTTGTAAAACCCTTTCCTGCCTACTTTAACAGTTATGATGTTAAAAAAAGCGGTTTGTCCGGCTGTACCATTTTAGGTGACGGAAGCATCAGCTTAATTTTAGATGCAAGTAATATCATTAATTGTCACAGCTCATCAATTCGTTAAAAAGACTACAAAAATCTTTGACAGCGACACCAAATGTGTCGCTGTTGTTGTCATTACATCGATATTATAATACTAAAACAAATATACATTAGTACTATAATAGGGTTGATTCCTAAGGGCATATGGTATAAAATGATAACTATAGTCTACTCTGCTTTATATTAATGGAGCAAATATTGCCAATGAAAGAAGATAGACATTATGAATATAAATAATTCCTCTACTGGTATGTTTCAAATCTCAGACCAAGAATTTGAAAAACTGATGACCTTTATAAAAACAAAATACGGCATTGACCTTACAAAGAAAAAAATATTAATCCAAAGTAGACTTTCTAGTGTGTTAAGGGAACGTGGATTAAAAGATTTTAATGAATATATCAACTTAGTATTTAAGGACACATCTGGCAAAGAGGTTACCACTTTGCTTAATAAACTTACGACGAACCACTCATATTTTATGCGCGAACAGGAACATTTTCGCTTTCTTGCCAGTGATGTTCTCCCACTGATTACACAAAAACAAACCACTTTAAAAGAATTAAACATATGGAGTGCAGGTTGTTCTGCTGGACAGGAAGCCTATACAACAGCAATGGCAATTGATGAATTTTTAGGTATAAAAAATAAACTATGGACTGTAAAAATTTTTGCAACTGATATTTCGATGAACGTCCTTGAACAAGCAAAAGTTGCAGTCTATTCTGCTGACAATTTAAAAGATGTCCCTCCAAAATGGTTGGACAAATACTTTGAAAAGGTCGACAACAATTCTTATAAAGTTTGTGAATTCATCAGAAAACAAGTTGTATTTAAGTCGTTTAACCTTATGGAGCCATTTCGTTTTCCAAGACCCTTTGATTTAATTTTGTGTAGAAATGTAATGATATATTTTGATAAACTTACCAAAGAAACCTTAGTAGAAAAATTTCATCAAGTTACGGCTGTGGATGGTTTTCTTTTCATTGGTCATTCAGAAGTGATTGACAAAGGGCTTACAAAATACAAATATATAAAACCAGCTATCTATCAAAAATAAATACATTCTAATTATGCGTGTTAGCTTGGCATTCGGGTAACTTTACACAAACCATTTGTATATAATTATCATTTTTTCACTTAATCATTGTACAAAGTTTAGTCTAGCGGTCATTTAATTTGTGCTAGCACATATTCATTATTATAGAATAATTTTTTTGCCAACACAAATAGGCAGAACGGAGCAAAAATATGTCAAGTTTTCGAAAAATAAAAGTTTTAATTGTCGATGACTCGATTTTCGTGAGAAAAACATTAGAGACTAAGCTTGGGTCCGACCCACATATAGAAGTAGTGGGAACCGCGACAGACCCTTTTGACGCTATGGATAAAATCAAACAACTTAACCCAGATGTTTTAACCATAGACATAGAAATGCCTAAAATGAACGGTATTAACTTTCTAAAACAACTAATGCAAACGAAGCCTATCCCAGTAATTG
>JBAQWI010000259.1:0-2208 GCA_049298835.1 Oscillospiraceae bacterium | reverse complement strand
GCTTACCACCACTTATAACAACGACTCTATCACACACTGCTTGAATTTCAGGAAGAATATGTGAGGACAGAATAACAGTATGTTTTGAACTAAGTGATTTAATCAAATTACGAATTTCAATAATCTGTTTTGGATCAAGACCTACTGTTGGCTCATCAAGTATTAAAACCTCAGGGTTACCAATTAACGCTTGCGCTAAACCTACACGTTGTTTGAATCCTTTTGAAAGGTTTTTAATGATACGGTTATATACATCAGTAATTTTTACAACGTCACATACCTCTTTGATATGTTCTTCTCTAGGAAGCTTTACCTTTTTAAGATCATAAATAAAGTTCAAATAATCTTTCACTGTCATATCAAGGTAAAGAGGAGGTTGCTCTGGAAGATAACCAATTGCCTTTTTTGCCTCTATTGGGTTTTCTAAGATATCAAAATTATTAATTTTGCAAGAGCCATCACTTGCTGACAAATATCCAGTAAGAATATTCATAGTAGTAGATTTTCCAGCTCCATTTGGCCCAAGAAAACCAAGAATTTCGCCTTTAGCAACTGTAAATGACACATTGTCAACAGCAACTTTAGCGCCATATCTCTTGGTAAGATTTGAAACCTCGATCATTATTTTCGCCCTCCTGTTTTTTTATCTGCTATCATTAATCTATATTTAGTCAATACATCCATGTCTATAATTAGAATAACAAGCGTCCTAAACAATATACCACATTTAACAATAATTTTCCACAACCTTTGTGAAAAAAATGTGAGATGTTTTATTCAAGTTTGTTAACTCTCTATCACTTCTACTGGTTTAACCTCAACTACAGCAAATTTATAAATTGTAGTTGACTTTTGCTCTTCGCCAGCTTTTACAAGACAGCTAGGAAAACTTGGATTATTTGGTGTGTTAGGAAAATACTGAGTTTCCAAACATAGACCAGAACGTCTGCTATAATGTGCATTTGTTTTGCCTCTAATAGGTTCAATCATATTGCCACTATAAAACTGTATTCCTGGTAGGTCGGTTGAAACTGTAATTTGTCTTCCTGTGTATTCCTCTAGCAAAATTGCAGCCTCAGTAACGCCTTGATAATCTCTTGCGATAACATAGTTATGATCATAGCCACCACAGATTGAAAGCTCTTCATTTTCTTGAGAAATACGCTCGCCAATTGTATGAGGGGTCATGAAGTCAAATGGAGTTCCAACAACAAAAGTAGGTTCGCCTACTGGAATTGCGCCTTCACCAACACTTGTATATTTGTCAGCATTAATTTGAATTTTATGACGAAGAATATCGCCCTTGCCGTGTCCGTTTAAATTGAAATAGGTGTGATTTGTAAGATTTACATAAGTATCTTTATCTGTTTTTGCAGAGTATTCTATTTTGAGCTCATTGTCATCATTTAGAGAAAAACTAACTGCTATTTCAAGGTTACCAGGGTAGCCCTCTTCCATATCTTCACTCTTTGTAGTAAGAATTATCTTATCATTTGTAATTGCATAATCCCACATTTTTTTGTCAAAACCAGAAATTCCACCATGAAGATGATTTTCACCATCGTTTTTAGCTAGTTTGTAAACGATGTCGTTAAGTGTAAATTCTGCATTGGCAATACGGTTTGCATATCTGCCAATAGTAGCACCAAAATATCCGTTGTTATCCTCATATTGTTCAATGCTATTATAACCAAGTACAATATCAGACAATTTGCCTTTTTTATCTGGCACTTGAATAGATAGAATAGTTGCACCATAATTTGTGATGTCAACGGTCATTACTCCGTTGTCTAGGCGAAACAGCTTTGCAATTTCCCCTGATTTTGCTTTAGAAAATTTGTGTTGTGAAATTTTAGTCATTGTAAACTCCTTATTATCTTAAAAACTTGTGTGCTACTTTTGTTAAATCCTCTTTGGCATACTCGAAAAATGCTTTAAATGATGGACATAAGTAGTTTAGATTGTTGTGTCCTAGTGAAATTGGTTCTCTATTTCTTCGACAGCCACCTCTGCAAAGTTGATAGTACTCGCAAGTTTTACATTCGTTTGCAACTTGTCTTGAAATCTCAACAAAGCGTTTTGCGGTATCGGTTTTGGTCATTTGCTCCCATTCGTCAGTTTTTACGTTTCCAATACGCCACTCATCAGTCACGTAAAAGTCACAGGGGTAGACACTTCCGTCTGCTTCAATCATATAATAACAGCTAC
>JBAQWI010000258.1:0-3728 GCA_049298835.1 Oscillospiraceae bacterium | reverse complement strand
GTGCACGCTCAGTTTGTACAAGAAGCGCTAATAGTTTTGCATCTAGATAAACAGGTGGATGTTAACAATGAATATTTGAACTTTAGAAATGATTTGCTAGGTGAATTTGATGCATGTTTTCTTTTGAATGTCTTGCACCATATTGGAGACGATTATGGTGACTCAGCGTTATCTAAAGATCAGGCAAAAAAAGAGTTACTAATGTCCTTAGAGTATTTAAGTACAAAAACAAAAATACTGGTGTTTCAAATGGGGTTTAATTGGAAGGGTAATGTTAATTTGCCATTATTTGAGCATGGAACAAAGCGTGAAATGATAGACTTTATTAGATTGGGTACAGCAGCTAATTGGGAAGTAGTGCATATCGGAGTTGCATCAAAAGATAATGGGTATGTTAAATATCAAGAGTTAAATAATATTAATATTCAACGTGATAATAATCTTGGAGAGTTTTTAAATCGACCACTTTTTATACTTGAATCCAAAAATAGAACTTAATTTGAAGGCAATAGTGTGATGTTATTAGTTCGTGTAATTATTGATTTTATGAAAGTAAGTGAGCATGTATAAAGTTTCTGTGATACTTACTTCGTTTAATCATGGAAAGTTTATTCATGAAGCGATTGATAGTGTTCTAAATCAATCTTTTGAAGATTTTGAGTTAATTATTTGGGATGATGCTTCAAGTGATGACTCTTGGAGTGTTATTAGCGCTTTTTCCGACCCTCGTATTAAGGCCTTTAAAAATGAAGTGCCAAAACGTGGAGTATATGGAATCAATCAATCAATTTTAGATGTGGCTTCAGGCGAGTTTATTGCAATTCATCATTCAGATGATGTTTGGGAAGCTGATAAACTAGAAAAGCAAGTAGCTTTTTTAGAAAGCCATCTCAACGTTGCGGCTGTTTTTACAAATGTTAAATTAATTGATGAGACTGGTAGTAGTCTTGAAGGTAAGGCGCATCCATTAGTGGAGATTTTTAATCAGCCTAATCGCTCACGTTATGAATGGTTGAAACGCTTTTTCTTATTAGGTAATTGTCTATGCCATCCAAGCGTTTTGGTTAGACGCTCTTCTTATCTTGCATGTGGCGCATATAGATTTGGGCTGGGTCAAAGTGGTGACTTGGATATGTGGACTAGGCTATGTTCTAAATTTGAAATTTATATCTATCCTGAAGCACTTATAAGATTTAGAGTGCTTAATGGTGAAATGAATACAAGTGGTAATCGTCCCGTAGCTCGTATTAGATACTTGAATGAAAACTATGAGTTAATCCAGATATATCGTCATATTCTAAATGCTGAAAATATTTTCAAGGTGTTTCCAGAGTTTAGTCATTTAGATTGTGGTGTTAATACCGATGTTGAGTATGTCTTGGCGCAAGTTTGTTTGAATTCTGAACCTGCTCTCCATCGTTATCTCATGGCCATAGATATACTGTTTAATATCTTGAATACACCTGAACGAAAAAAATCAGTTGAAGAAATATACGGTTTTACGCCTATTCAGTTTATAGCAATTACAGGTAAATATGAGATTTTTTCTAGGGAAACGATTTTGCATGAAAATAATGAGAAAATTCAAAAGATTTTGCATGAAAATAATGAGCATGTTTTAAATTTGAATAATAAAATTACTAGCCATGTCCATGAAGTTGAAGCCTTAAGCTTTAGTATATCCAAACTTAAATCCGAGTTGGTGGTAAAAAGTAAGGCTTTAGATGCTGTTTATAACTCATCAAGCTGGCAAGTTACAAGACCGATAAGGAAGGTTGTAACTCTGTTTAATAGATTTCGTTTAAAACAATAAGTTAAATATGACTTTTTGTTGAGATCAGAAAACTAATAATTTATTTAAAATAATAAGGTAATCGCAGTATGGAAGAAATAAAATACCAAGGAAGTATTGATTTATCAGTAAAAAATAATTCACATACAATTGCCTTTGAATATATTGCAAATATAGCCAATGGGGAGAAGTTAAATATTTTAGAGGTTGGTTGTTCGTCTGGATATTTTGGAGGCGCACTAAAATCTGCAGGACACCAAGTTTGGGGAATAGAGCCAAATAAGGCTTCAGCATTAGTTGCAAGACAAATGTTAGATTTTGTTTATGAAGGTTATGTTGAAAATTTTATTAATGACTACCCCAACCAAAAATTTGATGTAATTTCATTTGGTGACGTTCTTGAGCATCTTTCTGATCCAAGTGAAGTTCTTAAGCAATGTCACGAACTTTTGGTCGAAGGAGGAGCCGTGGTTGCATCTGTTCCCAATGTAGCTCACATTTCCGTAAGAGCCATGCTTTTAGAGGGTAACTGGGAGTATGCTGAGTTGGGAATTCTAGATAGAACCCATTTGAGATTTTTCACACGAAAAACTATTCAGGATCTTTTTTATAATACGAATTTTGTGGTGGCAGAAATTAGTGCAGTAAAGCTTTCTGCAGAAACTACCGCTACGCTTTGTAAGATGGATATGAATGAAAAAGCTGTTTCTTATATCGAAGCGTTTGCTGAAGATGATTGTAAAGAAGATTTTCAATATGTGTTGCTTGCAGTTCCAGCGGGTTCAAGAAAGGGGTGTGGGAGTCAGGTATTACTTAAAAAGCCAAGTATTAAAGTGCTGGGCGTAGCGGCTGATATAAAGTCTTCACATGCTGAAGTAAGAATGATTGTACCATTGCAAGCTTGGGCTGCGGAGTGCCATGGACAAGTAAACTTTATGTCAATTCAAGATTGTGACGAAGAAAGCATAGCTTGGGCTGATATTGTCGTAATTCAACGCCATATTGATTTAAATACAATTAGAGTACTCGGAATAGCGACTAGATTAGGAAAGAAAATAATTTACGAAACGGATGATTATTTACTAGAACTTCCTGATCATTTATCTCATCACAAAGCAGGCTTAGCTGGTCACTTTGAACATATTGATTATGTGTTACCGCAAGTTGATTGTATTACAGCTACGACCAAAAGATTGGCTAAGCAGTTTGAGCGTTTTTCTAGACCAATCGCAATTATTCCTAATTGCTCTATTAACGACAATTTAAATCCAGTGGACGGTATTCAATGGAAGAGCGGACGGGCTACGCTTATTATTGCTTCAACGGATACGGTGCTGGTGGATTTTATATTACCAGCGATTTCGGCATTAATTAATCGAATAGATATTGATGTTAAAGTGGTTGTAATTGGGCCGCCAGGGGATGCTTTTGAGAGAGCGGGCATCCCGTTTGAAAGAGTGCCTAACATGCCATACTTAGAGTTTAAAAAGTTTATTCGAACTGTAGATAACCCGATTGGCGTTATCCCATTAGACGACTCTTTGTTTAGCTCATGTAAAACAGCGATTAAATATTTCGATTATAGTATGGCAGGTATTCCTGTAGCTTGCTCTAATGTTCCTCCATATTCCGATGTAATCACTTCAGAGGTCAATGGTATTTTGTGCAAAAACGATACCCTTAGCTGGACTGGGGGAATTGAGCGATTAGTCCAGTCATCTAATTTTAGGTTGAAAATTGCTAATCAGGCTAGAAGTTTCGTTGAAAGCGAATATAGCGCACATATAGCTGTTAAAAATTGGGATTTATTGTTAAATAAGGTACAACTAAACGGCTTTTCTTCCTATAGTCCGCCGATAATTGCATCCTCTATAAGTCAGAAGTTCGCAACTTATCAATATTTACGTGCACATATGTTAAATTATGAGTCGTATAA
>JBAQWI010000257.1:0-6258 GCA_049298835.1 Oscillospiraceae bacterium | reverse complement strand
GGTGGGTGTGCACTATGGGATAAACGCGAGTGGGTAAAATCTTTACTTCAAAAGAAATAAATCAGAATAAGTATTCATATCAAGATAAATTTTTTTGCCGCAATATGAATGAATATAGATATATTCATTCATGTTGCGAGAAGATTTGGAAAATAGTATTAACATATAGAAGATGGAGGTAAGAACATGAAAACATTAATCATTTACAAGTCATATCACAAAATGAACACGGAGAAGGTAGCAAAAGTCATAGCGCAGGAAATGAATGCAAAACTTGCAAAGATTGAAAACGTAAAACCAGAAGATTTAGTAGAGTACGATCTGATTGGTTTTGGATCAGGTATCTACGGATCGAGGTTTCATAAAACGGTGTATGAGTTTATTGAGAAGATGCCAAGTATGAACAAAAAAGTATTTATATTTTTTACATCAGCTAACTTTGGGGAAAAACATCTAATTAAAGAGAAGCTTTCAGAAAAAGGATGTACAGTCATTGGAGAGTTCAACTGTTCCGGTGAATATAGCCCACTTGGATTCAACTTAAACTGCGAAGGTAAATTAGCACTAATTGCGGGTAGAAAAAAGGGACATCCCGATGAGAAGGATATGGTAAGTGCACAAAAATTCGCAAAGGGTCTTTAAAAAATATAATCTTAAAAAAGAAGTATAATCACCGAAAGGACGATGTATAGTGAAAACTAGATTTAACAAGAAAGTAATGGTAATAGTAACTGGAGCAATAGCAGTCATAAGTATTTTAGTCTTAGGAGGTTTAAATATGATGAGAGAAATCAATGAGGAAAAAAGCGTTTCCATGGAAGAAATTAATTCAATACAGGTGGATATGGCAAGTGAGGGTGTTCATATTATACGAACGGAAGCAAGTAATCAGGTGAAGGCTAATTTTCACGGTAAAGCAATGCAGGAAATAAAGCTTGTATCTGAAATAGACAATAATACTTTTTTTGTAAAAGTACAGCGTAAACATGAAAACTTGCCAATATATGAAGACGTTGTTTTGGATGTATATATCCCCAAGGAATATACAAAAGATATTTCAATCAAAATGTTGTCAGGCGATGTAAAGATGGATTCTCTTAATTTGGCTAAATTTACATTTAATACCGCTTCTAGTAAGTTGAAAGCGGAAAGTATAAATGCAGAAAAAATTTCTATCACTTCCTCTTCAGGGGGTATTAACATAAAAAGCATAGACACAAAAGACTTTAAAATGGTAGGTAAATCATCGGCAATTAACATTGAGGAGTGTATTGCTAAAAAGGTTGAAATTGAGACTTCTTCGGGAAATATCGCCTTAAAAAACAGCATTGGAGACTTCAGTTTAAAAAGTAGTTCAGGGAAAGTGTTGGTAGACTATAAGAATTTTGATGATCAGAACATAAATATTGAAACTTCTTCAGGAAGTGTTACATTAGAGCTTCCAGACACTGCTGAATTTTTGGTTGAAGCCAAAACTTCCAGTGGAAAATTCCAATCTGATTTTTCAATCGATACAGTGGGGAATACTGCAAAGAAGAAAATAGAGGGGCAAGTAGGGACAAAAAGTAATAAAGTATTACTTCAAACCTCATCAGGAAGTATGAAGATATTGAAAAAATAGTGGTAAATATGGAGTATCCTTAAGATTAACCTAAATGGAACTGAAGAGTGCTGATACTGTAAAAATAATAAAAAACGGTCATATTTTGAACAATGAGACTTTTTTGTGTACCAAAGCGTAGAATTTATTTACGTAAATTTTCAAATCAGCAATTCCATCTAAATAAATCAGTGATTTTATTATCTGAAACTCTATCAAGCTCCTCCGATATAATTTTAATACCCTGTTCTATTTTTTTCCATCGACATTACGGATATTCAAGCAGATGCAATTTGCTTTTTTGCAGGGAGGAAGGAACTATTCGTTGTAGCAATTTTTATGTTTCGCATTTCTAAAGAACTGACAAGTGCATGTGCTTGGATATTTGCCGGAAGCTCTATGCATGTAAAGTACAAAGCAAATAAGCTATGGCAAAGAAGATTACGAAAATTGAACCTGTTGGCGTACAAGTGGCTTTGCAGCTACAGCCCCAAAAAAGAGTTTGTGCCTACTGTAGAGTCAGCACCGACTCCCGTGAACAACAAAATTCTTTTTCTGCACAAGTTCAGTATTACACTGAATTAATCGAGAAAAGAGATGACTGGCAGTATGCCGGGATTTACGCTGACGAAGCTCGGAGTGGTACAAAGATCCAAAAGCGAGATGAGTTTTTACAGATGATAACAGACTGTGAATCCGGCAAAGTTGATATGATTATTACAAAGTCAGTCACCAGATTTGCACGAAACACCGTAGATGGCATAGAGACCATCCGTAAACTTAAGGCACTTGGCATCGCTGTGTATTTTGAAAAGGAACACATTAATACCTTATCAGAGAAAAGCGAACAAATGCTGACCATTCTTAGCTCGCTGGCACAGGGGGAATCGGAAAGCACTTCTACCAACAACAAATGGGCGGCTATCAAACGGTTTCAAGATGGCACTTTCATCATCGGTTCTCCGGCTTATGGATATACTAACGATGAAAATGGCGAGTTAATTGTAGACGAGAAAGAAGCCATGGTTATCTGCCGCATTTTCAAAGAATACCTAAATGGAAAAGGCTCCTATGCCATGGATTTCAAACAGAAAAAGCTCAAACAGGCACAGGAGAAACGGATGGCTGAAAGTTACAGTCAAAGGCTGGAAGGTATGGATGCTTGCCTGCAGAAAACCTCATGTGACATAGGAGAATATGACGAGGAACTGGTCAGGCGATTACTTCAAAGTGTTAAGGTGGTCAGTGATGACAAGTTGGAGATACAGTTTAAATCAGGAATTGTGATGGAACAGAGGGTAGCATATTATGAATAACAGATAAGCAGGAATGGGGCTTCCCTACTCCTGCTTATAAAAAATAATGATTGTAATTGTTCGACATATGGAATATAATTAAATTCATTAGAAGACGTGAAGGTATATATCAAGGAAGGTGCAAAATGGAATATATTACAGCACAGGAAGCTGCTGACAAATGGGGCATCACCCGTCGACGTGTGCAAATTCTTTGTTCAGAAAGACGAATAGAAGGTGCAACAAAAATGGCTAATTTGTGGGTGCTTCCAAAGACAGCAGAGAAACCTGATGATGCGAGAAAATGTAAAACTGGAGGTAGTGATGAACAAGACTAACGAATT
This sequence comes from Oscillospiraceae bacterium, assembly GCA_049298835.1. Classification (GTDB taxonomy): domain Bacteria; phylum Bacillota; class Clostridia; order Oscillospirales; family Ruminococcaceae; genus Paludihabitans. Next base: position 3,019 of record JBAQWI010000257.1, on the reverse strand, counting down.
AAAAACCTTGACTGAAAAGTTTGAGGAAAATCTTGCTTACTATCATGACAATAAAAAACACTATAATGAGCATTCTTGTAGAATTGAATATATTGATCCTTTGCTTAAGTTATTGGGGTGGGATGTTTCTAATGAAAAGGCATCAGCACCTCAATATAGAGAAGTTATTGCCGAGGATTATTCAACGGAAACAGATCGTCCTGACTATTCTATGACGTTAAAGGGTGTAACAAAATTTTTTGTTGAAGCAAAAAAACCAGCTGTTGATATTTTAACTTCAAGTGATCCGGCTTTTCAAGCTAGAAAATATGGCTGGAATGCGAACCACAAAATTGTTGTGTTGACTAATTTTGAATACCTTATTGTGTATGATACAACATGTGTTCCTAAAGAAAGTGATGGCACTTCTGTCGCAAGATATCGCAAGTATTATTTCAAGGAGTATGTTACTAAGTTTGATGAGATTCAAGAACTTCTATCTAGGGATAATGTCTACAATGGTAAATTTGATGAATTTTATGAAAAGAATTTTCCTGGGACAGCTAGACACAAGCAGCAGGTTGATGATTTGTTTTTAGAGCAAATTAACCAGTGGAGATTGTCGCTAAGTAATTTTTTATATAGTACATCTGAAAAATATCATTCAGTAGAGAGGTTAAATGATGTTGTACAGGAATTTATAAATCAAATTGTATTTTTGAGAATATGTGAGGACAAAAATTTACCATTGTATCATAAATTGAAAGATACAATCAATGATACAGCTCTAATCAAGTCAAAACTTGAAGAGCTTTTTCGTACTGCTGATAGAAGATATAATTCTGGAATGTTTGAGGGTGAAAGTATTATCTTTGACCTCAACAATGATATTATTGTAAATATTATTGAAAGTCTGTACTATCCTCAAAGTCCGTATATGTTCAATATTATTGAGCCTAACTTACTCGGAAAAATATATGAGGTATTTTTGACTGAGCATTTGTCCCGTTCAGAAGAAGGCGAAATTATACTATCAAAGAAAAAGGATTGTGTTAATAGGTCAGTTGTAACTACACCAACAGAAATCGTTAAATATATGATATCTAAAACGCTAAATGGTTTATGCTCAGGGAAAAAACCTGATGAAATTCAGCAATTGAAAATTGCTGACATCGCATGTGGTTCTGGTATTTTCTTAGAAGAAACCTATAATTATTTGATACAGTATTGTGTGGAATGGTATCAAATACATGAGCCTGAATATCTCATTGAATTGAGTGGAGGACGAAAAAAACTGCCTTTGGAAGATAAGAAAAAGATTTTATCATCCTGTATATTTGGTATTGATATAGATATTCATGCTGTAGAGGTTGCGAAATTTTCTTTACTTATCAAACTTATTGAAGATGAAACCACTCCGTCAGTAGAAGCTTCTAATCCGATATTACCGAATTTGAATGATAACATTGCTTATGGTAATTCACTTATTAGCAATCATGAATTTTCACACACTACACTTACAACCGAAGAGCTGATAGATATTGTTCCGTTTGACTGGCAGACAATCAATGAAGGAAATCCATTTGACGCTATTGTTGGAAATCCTCCATATGTAAACACAGAAGGTATGCATATGCTGCTTACGCCTCGTGAGTTCGCTTTGTACAAGAAAAATTATGAAACAACGTATAAGCAATTTGATAAATACTTTTTATTTGTCGAAAGGGCTTTGCAAAAAATTGCGGACGATGGGTTTCTTTGCTTTATTATACCTAATAAATTTTTCAAAATAGGTGCTGGACAAAAATTGCGAAAAATAATTACTACTGGCAAGTATTTAGTAGCATTGGATGATTTTGGCGATGCTCAACTTTTTGCTGATAAAACAATATATAGCTCTATTTTGCTATTGCAAAAGCATGAGCATGAACAATTTGACTATGCAAAGGTTAAATCGGCTGCAGCGTTATGGGCTGGTGAGGAAAGCTGTGCAGTTACGCTACAGAGCGCATCTCTAAATGAACTTCCGTGGAGGCTGACAGATGATTTTGATTTCTTGAAATTATTGAAGAAGCTCGATGAAGTAGCTGTTTCAATTACAAGGTATGTCGATATTTTTGGAGGTATACAGACAAGTGCTGAAACCAATAGAACATATTGGTTTTCTTCTGATGAAATTGTAGACCAAGATGATAGTACTTTTACCATGTCAAGAAACAGCAAAACATATATTATTGAAAAGAAAATATTAAAGCCATATTTTAAGCCTGTTAAAAAAAATGAAAAAGGGATGAACTCCTATAGTATTTTAAAAACAGATAAATGGATTATATTCCCTTACGACATTAACGGTCACTTAATTCTCCAAGATGTAATGAAAGTTGAGTATTGTGGTACCTACCATTACTTACTCGATAATTATGATGAACTAGTTCCAGAAGGAATTGCTCCGCAGGGGAAGAGAAAAGTTCCTCATGCTACAGCGGACACTTGGTACCACTATGGCAGAAGCCAGCATTTGTCATCATTTCCAAACCGTATAAAACTGATTGTCGGGATTATGAGCAAATCGCCTATGTATGCCTACGATACACATGATATGTTAATATCGGTAGGAGGAACAGCGGGTTATTGTGCAATAAGTAAAAAGGATGATAGCAAGTATGAACTGGAATATATCCAAGCGTGGCTTACCAATTCAAATACAGAGCGTATTCTACAAATTATTGGTAGTGATTTTGAAGGTGGATTTTATGCAAGAGGCACTGATGTATTGAAGACACTTCCAATTGTTGATCTTGATTTTGATATTCCAGAACAAAAGGCAATATATGATGCTGTAGTAGCGGAAACTAGACAAATTTATGCTATTAATGAGCAACTGCTGCAAAATACAGAAAAGAGAGTAGTTAGTGTCCTGCAAAATAAAAAAGATAGACTTATAGAGGCTATCGAAACAAAAATAGATAGAATATATAAACTGGAATTCTAGAAGGATGATTAAACCATGAAGCTAAAACAAGACAGCACAGAGCAAAAA
>JBAQWI010000256.1:0-5458 GCA_049298835.1 Oscillospiraceae bacterium | reverse complement strand
AAATTAGAGATGTATTAAAGCTAAAATCCGCAAATTTTACTGTGAAATTCAAGGACTCTTCATTTACTTTTACAACAAGTGGCTATGGGCACGGTGTTGGAATGAGCCAATATGGTGCTGATTATATGGCTCGTCAAGGCTCGGACTACAAAGAAATACTTCTACACTACTACAGCGGTGTTAGCCTTGACTCAATAAAACAATAAATATTTTTGGGGTGGTGAAAATAACCACCCCATTTTTTTGTTTTTACTATTGACAAATTTAATTTTCTTGCATATACTATAAACATATGAATAGTTGCTCATATGTTTATACGTTTATACGAAAGGAATTGTAATTATGGCTGATAAAATAATTGCTCAAACAGATGTTTGCGAACTTTCCCATTTTCACAAGGACGCTATTGATGTTGCAACAAATATGATACCCAGTGATGAAGAAATTATCTCTCTTTCGGATTCATTTAAAGTGTTATCGGATATGTCAAGGCTTAAAATTGTATTTGCCTTGATGGATACAGAGCTTTGTGTATGTGATATTTGCCACGTAGTCGGTATGTCACAATCTGCAATATCCCATCAACTTCGTGTGCTACGCTCAGTAAATATGGTGAAATATCGAAAACAAGGAAAACTTGTATACTACTCAATTGACGATGCTCACGTTTCAAACATCATTAAGATTTCACTAGAACATATGAAACACACTCATTAACATTAAGGAGATTTGACAATATGGAACATAACCACGAACACGCTTGTGCCTGTGAAAAAGGGCACAAAGAACATGAACACGAGCATGAACACGATACCGACTCGTCTTGCGGTGGTGATGGCTGCGGTTGCGGCAATACGCACAGCCACGACAAGCCTGCAAGCAAAAAAGATATCTATCTTTTGGTTGCCTCGGTACTGATATTTGCCGTTACATTTGCTCCTATACCACCTATACTAAAAATTATTTTATTCGCTTTGAGTGCCCTACTAGCTGGATATGACTTGTTTTTCAATGGACTAAAGGAGTTAATCAGTTTTAAGCTAGAGGAAAATGCACTATTGCTGATTGCAGTTGTTGCAAGTTTTGTCTTACTTGAATTCCCTGAGGCTTGCGTTGTTACAATTCTGTTTAAACTTGGCAGTTTTTTAGAAAGCAATGCAATTTCACGTTCTAAAAAGAGCATGGAATCACTGACTAAAATTCGACCTGACTATGCCTATATAAAAAATAGTAGTGGTGAATTTGTTTCAGTGAAAGCCGAAAGTGTCGCTATCGGCGATACTGTTTATCTGCGTGCTGGCGATAAGGTTGCTTTAGACAGCCAAATTATTGAAGGAAACTCAAGTATTGACTCAAGTGCTTTGACAGGTGAGTCTTTACCTCAATTTGTTAATGTTGGTGACGAGCTTATGTCTGGTAGCATAAACCTATCGGGTCTTTTGACTTGTAAGGTTACAAAAACCTTTGCAAACTCTACTGCATCACAAATTATTGACCTTGTGTATGCTTCCTCTAAGAAAAAAGGCAAAGCCGAAAACTTCATCTCACGTTTTGCAAAAATTTATACCCCTATCGTTATTATTCTAGCTATCATCATCGCAGTTGTGCCTCCCCTATTATCGCTTGGTACATTCAGCGACTTCATCATGAGAGCCTTGATATTCCTTGTGGCATCTTGCCCTTGTTCTCTTGTTATTTCAATCCCATTGTCGTTTTTCTCTGCAATTGGTGCAAGTTCAAAACTTGGCGTTCTAGTCAAAGGCTCAATGTATATTGAAAAGCTTGCAAAAGTCGATGCCTTATGTCTTGATAAAACAGGTACAATTACAAGTGGAAAATTGACTGTAGATGAAGTGATTAGCACCTCTAGCTACAGCAAAGAAGAAATTATTGCAATTACAGCAAGCATTGAGTCAAACTCTACCCATCCTATTGCTTTGAGCATTGTAAATTCTGCTGGAAATTATAACAAAACAGAATTTACCGAGTTGAGCGAGATTGCAGGGCTTGGACTATCTGCAAAACTCGGTGACAAAAACTTCCTTTGTGGAGGAAAAAATCTGCTTGATGCAAACGAGATTGCACTCTCTAATCTTCCTATTGCAAGTGTGTACCTTTGTGAAAACAAAATTATCATTGGTTATATTACCATTAAAGAGGAAATTTCTTCTGACAGCCTAACCCTTGTTAGTGATATGGCAAAACAAAACGTCAACCGTGTTGTAATGTTGACTGGTGATAACAATAAAAGCGCTGAATTAGTAGCACAAAAATGTGGTATTTCCGAATTTTATGCCGCTCTACTTCCTGTTGACAAAGTAAAACAAGTGGAACGCTTAAAATCGGAAGGCAACACAGTTTTATTTGTAGGCGACGGCATTAATGATGCACCAGTTTTAGCAAGTGCTGATTTAGGTATTTCTATGGGACTTGGTAGCGAAATTGCAAACGTTTCTTCTGACATTATCCTTGCCTCGAACAGGTTGTCTACCTTGCCAAAAGCAATTTGGCTTGCTAGACGCAGTATGAATATTGTGCGATTTAACATTGCATTTGCACTTTTGGTAAAACTCATTGTGCTAGTCCTTGGTGCAACAGGATTTGGTTCTATGTGGCTTGCAGTGTTTGCAGACATCGGCGTGACAATTCTGTCAGTACTAAATTCAATTAGAATTTTGGGATTTATAAAAAAATAATATTATAAAAGATTAAAAAGCGGATACCTAATGGTATCCGCTTTTTAGCTTTATTTTAAATTATCTATCAGCCAATACTTGAACTTATCTTTATTTTTCATGCTTTCAAAAACATCATTACTTAGTTTTTGTGACAATTCTATGCTCTTTAAAACTTCATTTTTATTACTCCTGCAATCTGAGAAACTTGCTTTTAATGTAAGCTCGGTTACCTCAATAAAGCTTTTATCATCTAAAAACTCACATTCATTGGTTACACGTTTTGCATACTCAAGTTCTGTTTCTCCCACAAACTTGCTATGACCCAGAAATGACAGAATATCTGTAATATAGGAGTAAATGCTGACAACTGCCTTATTAGTATTGTTTTGCTTAAAGTTCAACTTGCGTTTAAAAACAGTGATCTTGCGCTTCAAACCGAGCACTAGGAAAAAAGCTGAGATTACCCCTAAAAACGCAAGCACCACAAGTCCTACTTTGCCTATTCGTTTTGGTGAACTTCTGTCTTTTGTAGTGCTTGTGCTACTGCTTGTATCACTTGATAAGCTACTTGAAGTATTGTTACTCGAAGTAGCGGTGCTTGAAGTATTGTTACTTGAAGATTTTATTTCAGACGAAGTTTCACTTGAGACACTATTTGAAGTACTACTTGAAACGTCGGAAGACGACTGCATATATTCCGGAAGTGGTACGTCATGCGCTGGGTCTGCAATGGATTCATCACTAGAACCGGGTGTTACATCAACAGCAACCCAACCGTACATTGGCAAATAAACTTCGGTCCAAGCATGGGCATTGCTGTCTTTTATTAGGATTTCGCCCCCATCGCTTCGATTAAATTTAATATCGTTTTGGGTAAGTGTATATCCCTCCACATAACGTGCTGGAACGCCCATTGCTCTAAACATCATTGTTGCAGCAGTTGCAAAATGAGAACAATATCCTTTATGGTTTTCATATAGGAAGTATTCAATGTAGTCCTTATCTTTAGGCTTCTTGCCAGGTGCGAGATCATACACTGCATGATTTTTCAAATATTCTTGTACCCTATTAATTTCTATATCAATATTATTTCTAGTATTGGACCACTCAACGGGTGGAAAATCCACCTTGAGCTTTGCAAGAGTGTCGCTTGGCATCGTCAGATAATAATCATACACAAATTTTTCATAGTCTAAAATTGCATTACGCAAACCTTCGTCAACGCTAAAATTGTAAACTTCTGCACTGGCATAGTTACTGTAGACTTCCATATCGTTGATTGAGTATTCGCCATTCTGTTTCAATAATATTCTTGATACGCTTGTATATTCTTCTCTACCAAAACTTTCTCCATTGATTGTCGTATCCCTAATAAATATATTTTTATCAGAAGTAACGCTTTTCAATCCATAGGGAACGTAGGCATAGTTTATATTTGCCTTAATGTTTTCAACGGATATAGAATTTTCAATTACGATATCTTGGTCTATGCCAAGAAGCTCTTTAAATTTATCCACATATTTTAATAAGCCATCCAAATTTGGAGTCATAATAGTTTGTGGAGTGATATCATAGTTGCTAAGCCGCAAAAATACCCCTGCATTTGCGTCATAAACTGATTGGTCTAAATCGCTCCATTTGTTACCCTCATAGACTGAGCCAACATAACCTTTGAGCAACATAGGAACTTCGTGCTCTGTTGTCACCCTTAAATGTGTTTGTTCGGAAAAACCCTCTCTGTCAATTGAAGTTAAATCTCCACCACCAACCCCACTTTGAGAAAACTCTATAGGAAGCTTACCAGTTGATACTTTATCCTTTATTTCGTTAAAAAAGCCACCAAAATTGTTGTAATTCAATTCCAACCTTTTGTTGGGTTTGTAGGAACCTTGAGGGAAAATCATCAAAATTAAAATGACTAGCGACATAGTTAGCGCAAGAACGGATATCCAGTTTCGATTGGCTATCATTGTATTAAGGTGGTCTGCTTGATAAAAATGTATTTTAAATCTCTTGAAAATTTTTGTTGTAAACTCCTTATTTACTATGTGTTTTAGATGATTACGAGGTTGACTTTCAAGAGCACAGATTGACATAAATGAAAAAAGTATTAACAAAATAGGGGCTGTGTGTGGTTTGAAACCAAAATTTATTGCTCCCCAAAATAGTGGTACAAATAATATTAGTAGAGGGAAAATGCTTTTTCCCATTTTCATTTTGTAGGCAAAATAACCGGATAGCATATAGGTGAATACTTTCATGAAAATTGTTTTTGCCCTTTCATATTCACTCATATAGATAATGCGAACATCATAAGTTAAATAATCTGTACCATAGTACCTATTGAATGCTATCATAAAGTTTGAACGAATGATTTGAACTGCATATAGCAATTCAAGTCGAAATAAATAGATGGCTATGAAAAGCAGAAGTATCGAACTTATTATCGCGTAGAGTTTGAACTTTTTCATATCGTTAATGAGCGTGAAAATAATAGGCAGTGAAACTGCCCAATTAATGATAGACCGATTAATGGGCATCTCGATGGCCACATTCATTGTTAAAAGAACTGAAAACACACAAAGTAAAAGTGTGGCACATCTAAATAAAGTTGTCTTGGATACTTTTAATTTGTTTGTTTTGATAGAAATGTTTTCATCAAGCCATACTGCATTTTCAGATTTTTCGCCCTTGTTTTTCACAGTTTCACCGCCTCTCCTGCTGACTATTTTTACAATGACAACTTCTGCAAACTAGCTTGTACTGTAGATGTATTCACC
>JBAQWI010000255.1:0-2088 GCA_049298835.1 Oscillospiraceae bacterium | reverse complement strand
CAGTACAACAGACCAAATATAAATGCTACAAAAATACTCTAACAACAATCATAAGGGCGGCAGAAAAAAATTATTATGCAAATAAATTAATTGAAATCAAAGACAGTTCATCAAAAACATGGCAACTTCTTAATCAAATGACAAGCCAGAAATGCTCCAATACTCGGCAGATAAATGAAGTCAATGTCAATGATAGTATTATTAAAGATCCACAGACTATTACAGAAAAATTTAATAAATTCTTTTCGAATGTTGGTTCGGATTTAGCAGCCAAAATTCCTTCCTGCAACAAAAAACCAACAGAATTTTTAAAAGGGGATTATTTGAATTCGATGTATTTTGCTCCAACTGAGGAGACCGAAGTAAAAGAGCTAATATTAAATTTAAAAAATAGCACAAGTAGAGGTTACGATAATATACAAATGAACATAATAAAATCTTGCAGTGCAGAGCTGAGTCCTATATTATCTTATCTTAAAAAATGACTCGCTGACATCTGGCACATTTCCAGATGCCCTAAAGATAGCAAAGGTTATTCCTATATTTAAATCAGGAAATATTACGAATATTTCAAACTATCGACCTATATCAGTTTTGCCTGCAATTTCCAAAGTCTATGAAAAACTAGTCTACTCTAGACTAAACAAATATCTAATTGATAATACAATATTACATTCAAATCAATTTGGTTTCCGTCCAAAGCTATCAACTTCCTTGGCAATGCTTCAGTTAGTTGATGAGCTTAGTCAGGCCATTGACGAAGGTAAAATCACAGTGGGGGTCTTCGTTGACTTAGCTAAGGCCTTTGATACGGTTAATCATAAAATTTTGCTTCAGAAACTAGAGTTTTATGGACTGCGTGGTGTAGTTTATCAATGGTTTTCTAGTTATTTATCAAATCGCAAGCAGTTTGTTTCTATTAATAAATTAACATCGAAATATTCTGAGGTAGCATGTGGTGTACCTCAGGGCTCAATCTTAGGCCCTATATTATTTCTAATTTATATCAATGATCTAAATTCTGTTTCTGATATACTTCACAATATAATGTTTGCAGATGACACAAACTTTTTTCTCGCCGGTAAAAATTTAAATGATTTAGAGAAGCAAATTAATGCAGAACTAATCTTATTGGTTGAATGGTTTCAATCAACCTTATTATCCTTAAACATTACCAAAACAAACTATATGATTTTTACCAAAAAACAAAATCTACAAGCAAATATTATAATTAATGGTACTAATCTTATAAGATGCAATGAAACAAAATTTCTTGGAGTAATCATCTCATCAAATTTAAAATGGAATAAACACATAGATGTTATTCGCAATAAAATTTCAAAAAATGTAGGAATAATAGCAAAAGTAAGATATTTGTTACCCCAATCTCACACACGGTTGCTGTATTTAACACTTGTAGAACCATATTTAACTTATTGTAACTTAATTTGGGGAAATTGTAATAAAAGTGAAAATTTGGAAAAATTATTTAAAATTCAAAAAAAATATTGTCGCATTATGTTATTTGCTGGTTTTCAAACGCATTCAAAACCTCTGTTTCGGCAGCTTTTTATATTGTCGATCTATAATATAAATAAACTCCAACTTGGTGTTTTTATGTTCCAAGGTGTTAATAAACTCTTGCCTCCTCAGATTCAGAGACTGTTTCCTTTTATCAGAAATGACACTGTCCATGTCCATTTTACGAGACAACATTCCCAGTTACACTTAAATTATTGTAGAACGCAATGCCGTTGGAATACGGTATTCATCCAGGGCCCTAAGTTGTGGAACCACTTGCCCCTCGATATTAAAAATTCAAGGTCTCTGAATCAATTCAAAAAGTCTTACAAATACCACTTAATATCATATAACTAGTATATAACTTATTTTAGTCCTGGTAATATTATTTAAGTTTTTTTTATTTCTCTTATACTACGTATGTATCATTATTATTTTGTGATATAATTCTGTTAGTAGAGTGTTTTCCTTTGGAGTCTATAGCTTATGTTAAATATTTGTTTGGTTTCATTTAATTAAGTACATTAATATCTTTATTGCTCTCTGCATGTAAATAAATTGTAATAG
>JBAQWI010000254.1:0-4354 GCA_049298835.1 Oscillospiraceae bacterium | reverse complement strand
ATACTACGCTGATTCCTGTTATACGAATGAATTTGATTTGGACAAATGGACAGCCTATAACAGAGATGGTGGTACTAATGCCGGCAATTCCAACAACATCTGCCTTGGAAAGAAAATCGTAGCCAGCAATTTGGGTGGTGCACTTGCTTATGTAGGTTATTCCAGAACCGGATTACTAGGCTCGTCACAGGAACTTAGTTTCTGGAGATCACTTTCCCGGGAGGGTGGTAATAGACCAGGCAAAATGCTCGATTATGCCAGAGAAATAGGGCTTAGCAGAGTAGGAAAATGGAATCTGTACGTACTGAATCTCATCGGAGATCCTGAAATGCCAATCTACACAGAGCCCCCGAAGCTTTTTTCTGTTTCGATGTGTTCACATCTCTATGGACAAGAGCAGCTAACAATAAAGGTTTTCCATAAGGGTCTTCCTTATGAAGACGCTAATGTTATTGTTTCCCAGATCTCTTCATCAAATCCTCTTGAAAAGAGATATTTTACTTTGCAGGAGTATAATAAAGGTTTTTATGTTTTTGACACTGCAAATGCCTCTAATGGGGAAATCAATGTAGTCGTTACGGCTAATAATTTCATTCCATACACAGCAACCGTCCAAAAGGCCAATACACCAGTAAGTTCAGGGAAATTCATAACAGGGGGCTTTGTTTATGATTTGTCAAGAAGATCGGATACAAGCTTTTATGCAGCTTCTGATGATGGTAACATTTATGCCGTGAACCGAAATATGGAACAGTTGTGGAAGACGTTTTATGAAAAACCTGTAATCGATACCGATGTGAAAAGCGATGGAACTGTCCTGCTCGGGCTTTCTGCTGCAATTTCCAACAATCTTGTCCTACTCGATTCGAATGGACATAGCCTTTCCTCTTGGTCAATGCCAAGAGGTTGTCCGGTCATGTGTGTTGCACTTTCTGAAAGAATGAATTATTCATATGCAGGTCTTGTATCAAAAGGAGTTCACTGCTATAACAATTCCGATTCAAGGCTCGTGTGGTCAAGAGAAAATATCGGTACCTGTTACTTCATGCACATTCTATCGACCGGTGATGTACTCGCTGTCTGTGATACAAAGCTCTATAAGCTTGCAGTGGCTAATGGCACCAATAATTGGACTCCTTACTCCATTGGAGATAGAGATATATTTCAACCGTGTTCATTTCTGGTTGATGGCAATCTTGCATATATAGGTACCCGCAACCATGAACTGCATACTGTTGATATCACAACAGGAACAATTGTGAGAAACAGAGACCGTCTTCCGGCAGCTGTGACAGCACTTGCAGTCATGAATAATGTGCTTTATGCTGCTATGGGAGATGGAACTCTTATATCGATTGAGGCTAATGGCACCGAAAACTGGAGGGTTGATTTGGGGAATCGGATCGATTCTATTGCAGTAAGAAACAACACTTTATACATAGGATGCTGGAGGTCTGTTATCGCTTTGGACAGCAACCACAATATCATTTGGAACAGAGAGACGACAGGAACGGTTATTTCTCTGAGAATTATTGGTAGAACTCTTTATGCAGGAAGCCGTGACGGATTGGTTTATTCAATCGAAATATAAACATTAACATGACTGCCAATTGAGGAGTAGAATCGTTGATTGGCGGTAGCGCTTATCACTAAAATACATTGTTCGGCTAGATTATCATCAAGTGATGCTTCCGGGATTGAGAAAACACAAGAATAGATACTATTATCTAATAATTAATAAACCACAAGTAAATAATCAAAGGCTCGTTTGGCCTATCGGGGCAATAAGTAGCATTGATTTTATTTTAGGGGTGTAAAGAATTTAACGTTTCCTAAACCTTTTAACGAAAGGTTGCCCCATATGGATAATCATTAAATGGTATCAATCTTTAAGTCATTAGCCATTTAAAAACTGAATCTTTGATGCAATAGGAAGAGAATGCCCAAAATCTGAAATGTATTTAAGGGGCAGCCTTTTTTTACCGTATCAGAAAGTATAACATTTCTGAATGTTGCACCCTTCAAGTATTACATATGCTCCCTGTGGTCGCCACTAAGGAAAATAGATAAGAAAACTCAGGCATTCGCCGTCGCCTAAAGGCTCGGCGCATGCCGAGTTTTTTTATTTGGTCAAATAGATTTAGCAAGATGTGGTTTACTATAATGACTAGTTCCACCACCGCCAACCATTATTTTACCGCCTTTTCTAAAAACAAGTAATTTCTTTTGATCGTTAGCAAGTAAAACCACAGCTTTAGCTTTGTTCGCAGTTGCTACATATATTACGTAACCATTTCTGGAAAGCAATGTCCGCCAGTTTCTATCAAATTCGGATCTCAAGACTCGACTGGAATAGACTTGATTTTCTAGTCTTGCTTTTTTCGTTGATTTCAATAGCATTGCACCTCCCTAAGAAAAAACAGTTATGATTTCATTTTATGTAAAGGGAATGTCAAGGGTGAACAGTATGAAGGTATGGGAACAATTTTTATGCCTCTTGCTTGATAATACATTTGGAATTTCTCCACAAAATTAATCGCTGGGGAAAGCAGGGTCATTATCTAATGGTAGCGATGAAGTGGAGAAAGAAGATATTCGCCTGAGCATTTACGGCAATGAAGAATTTATCGCCTACGCTAACCTTTTAGCTTTACATAAGCAACGCTGCCAAAGTCAGCGATTCCGCTGGCAGACTGGGAAAAGCACTCCAGTAAGGTGACAGTTCATCTATATCACGTCGGGGCAAACAACCCGCTAAATGTGCCGCTATGTCCTGTGAATCCAGACCAATGGCAGTATTCAGATGGGTTCTTACTGAATTTTCCAGGGGGATATCGTGTCAAGAACATAAATGTGTCTATCCGCCAATAAAATAGAAAAATGATCACAGAAAAACATAATTATATGGTAAAATAGTAAAATAAAAACAGATAGTATTCATGCCGTTTATTGATCTTGGTCAGCCTTACTTAGCTGTATTAATTGAATGAGGTAAACATATGAGTTCCAATAAGCAAAATATAATAAAATACATATCGTTATTAAAAACCTATCCAAATTTATTTAGGGATAACCCCAATATGCACATTATACTGAATGAAAATGAGCTACTTGAATATAGCGAGAAACACAAGTGCGAATTGGGAATTGTATATGAAAACGATTTTTATAGAGTGATTGCAGACTTGATATCTGATCAAGCTGGTCGGAAATATGTATATACAAGGGTTCTGCATACAGCGGAAACAAACGGAGTCGTAATTGTGCCCCTATTCCACAACAAGTTTGTTCTGTTAAAGCAATTCCGCCATGGCACAAGAGTGTATGAGTATGAGTTCCCAAGAGGTTTTGGGGAGGTTGGATACTCTCCCGAAGAAAATGCAATAAAGGAATTACTTGAGGAATTGTCGGGTTCTGTACGGTCGTGTGAGTATTTAGGGCAAATCGTATCTGATACAGGTATGACTGGCGGTGTAGTGGATGTTTTTGCTGCTGAGCTGGATAGTATAGGAAAGCCGGAAGTAGCTGAAGGTATAGAAGATTACCTTATACTCACACAAGAGGAAATAGATGCGATGATTCTATCAAGCTCTATTCGTGATACCTTTACATTGTCAGCATATTTAAAATATTTACGGCGAAAGGAGAAATAATCGTGTATTCCAATATTCTGGATTCCATCTATACCCAAGCTCATCAAAAAATCAAAGCAGAAAACTATCTTTTTGAATCGCTTTTATATGGATTTCACCCGGTGCTTTCTTCTAATCAAGCAATTGATTCTAGCGTTATATTATCTTTGGTGGAAAATCAAACTAGTAAGAGCGCATTTTTGAACTTAATTAAGCAAGGATATATTCGGTTTTCGCTGTATGGGAACGCCTCCAATATTCAAAGTTTTTTTATGGACAGATTAAGACTTTGTCTTTCAGATCAAAACAGTACGTTCCTATTTTCAAGCCTACCTTTTCTAAACGAATTTCAATATAGTGATCAAGAAAGACGACACATATATTCAGCCATGTTTAAGCAAATTTCTGAGCAGAGTACGAAAATCGGAATTATCATTAATCGTGAGCATAAAGAATATTTGGAGAACTATGTCCATATCATTATGGAAATTAACAAGGCCATAGGTGGATACATAACTGCTGCAAATCCAACTAAAAATTTGAGTGCTCTATTAAAATCAAAAGCTGCTGCTCAATTGGTTGAATTAGATGAAGAGGAAGCAGTGTATAAAGATACACTCTCTGATTTAATACATAAAATTAATACAGAGCGTCGCTCAGACTATTATATTTTGATTGATAAATACAAAAACGAAAACAATGTGCCCGAACCAATTATAGAT
>JBAQWI010000253.1:0-8339 GCA_049298835.1 Oscillospiraceae bacterium | reverse complement strand
GTTTTGCTGATAGCATTAACCAGAGGGTTTTCTAGTGTGCTGATTGTAAAAGTATCACCTGCAACAAAATCGGCTACAGCTTTAAACTTTGCAGAAATTAATCCTGTTGTGGCAATTGTGCCAATCAGGTTATGTACTCTGCCTGTCTTGCTATGAACGAGGGTTTTGTTTCCCACGAAAATAGGATTGTTTGCTTCGTCACCGACAAATAAGCTACCATCTTTAGAAACTGCAGCTTCACTATATGGTAATGCACCCGGTATAGCTACATCACCAGTTTGCCTATAGTGCTTAATACTTGCAAGTTTTGCCATTAAAACGTCCCCCCATCTAATTTAACATTAACTTCACCACTATCTTTCTTTTCGAGAAAGCAGTTGAGCTCTAATGCTCCAAATGTATCACCAGCTTGTACGATATTGCTAGACACTTCAAGATTTACATCCTTTGAAACAATAGCACCATTACGGTCAACTATGTTATAACGAATTTTCCCATCAGTCTCGTTAACTATAAGATCCTTAAATTCTGCCAAAACGGCCACCTCCTAACGTGAGTGCAATAGGCACTCGGCTATCTGTTTGTGCTGTTAAATTATAATTTAACAGTTTCAAATTACCCTCAATGCGGTTTAGATCCTCATAGTTCCAAATAGGCTGATTTTCTTTCCATTGCTTAGATTGTAAGAACATTGGATTACGAAAAATATTATTTGCAAGGTTATCAACACTGCTTTCAATATTGTTTATAAATTCAGCAAAGGGCAAATTTTCCATACTATACTCTGCTAGTGGAACCAAATCAAAATCTTTATATAGCCTAAGTGCTAATGCTTTTATGGTCGAAACCCCTTGTTTAATTCTAATATAATCAGAATCTAGATTAAAATAATCATTTTCTACCCAGTTGTTTTTAAATAATACGTCCATACTACATCATCCTTTTCATAATTAATGAACCTTTTAACCCACCATTAAATTTGACTGCATGTTTAAGCACTCTTGACTTAAACCGTGGATCAAACTGTGATTCCATATAGATGATATCATTTGTCTCTAACTCAGGATTACCACGATAATCGAGGGTATAAGTGTTTCTAAGTAACAGATAGTCACGAACAAATATACCGAGTTCTTTTGCAACAATTATGTTTGTGATAAGTATGTTTTCCAGTATTTCAACTTCACCGTTTTCATCTGCATTTATAACTGGGACAACCACATCAGAGCACGATGTTTCAAGTACCCTACCTGTTATAATTATTTCGACTTCACCATTACCAGTAAGGGCAACCTCGCAAGCAGAACCATAACAGTTGTATGTAACTGTTGCATTGCCACTTACCGCCACATTAATATCTGTTGCAGAAGAGTACTCAACTATAAAGCTATCAACACCCTCTAAAAGACGTTTGCTCTTATGTAATTCTTCTACTCCAGCTTTGGGATTATAAGAATAGACTTTTGTTTTTACTGCATTCAGTGTAGGCAACTTGTCTATCTTTGGTTTCTTTAAGGCTGTGTTAAAATCAATTAAAAGATCATTTTGTATGTCTTTGTTTTGTTCTAGGCGAACAATACCTTTACGGTCTGTGAATAAAACACACCTTGCCGCATGAGCAATTAACTGCAAACATTCGTTTTGTTTTTTTAATGGCAATGGAGCTACAGTATAAATGTTCTTTAGAGCATCATCTACTACATAAGGCTTTGACCCCTCATATAAAATTGGTAAGTTTGCATCTTCAAGGACTTCAACCGCTAAATCATAAAGCGATATACCTTGAGGTCGGAATTTGCCTTTATAAAACGTATTATTCATAAAGGCAACCATATCCCTACATTTAAACTTAACTATTCTATCGCTTACTTCTGGACGAGCATCAAGAAGATAATCCCCACCAAGTACCCATTCAATAGCATTACTGTTAGTGATACGCTGACCATACTCTAATTTAATTGGCGATTGCATTTCGATTGCTTCCCAAACACCTTTGGGGTTATCAGGATTGTACATATCATTAAAATTAATGATTGAAAAATCAAATGAATTTGAAGTTAAACGCCTGCCAATAGGGTCAATCTCTACAGATTGAGTAAACTCAGCTAAGTTTGTATTATCAAATACGATACCCATACCAAATACAATTTGTTGAATACGTGCTCTATGGAATGGCTTACTGCTCTTTACAAATATAATCTCCAGCTTATCAAAATCAATAAAGCTTTCTCTTAATATATAACTGTGATTATTAATACCTGTTGCTGTAAACTCTTTAAGATTAACACCATTTCTATATGCAATTATTTTTAATTCGGCAGGGTAGTCCTCAGTAGACTGATCAAACACAAAGGTTAATGCGCCAACTTTGTGAGTTTTGGTAAAGTCTATTGTTATCATGGGTTGTTTGCTATAGATGCACTCTGCATTACTTAATATAGACGATACATAGCCTTGTGGAATAAAATTTGAACGTGATGGTATAAGTTGCTTGCCATTCATTTTAAGGCGGTTTTTTTCAAATGTAGCATAGCTTTGTACTGGAACCCTATCTGTTTTCGCAAGATTAGATAGGCTAGAAAAAAACAAGTTATCATTATCTGATAACTTGCAATCTTCGTCTGCATCTGTATCTATTAGGTTAAATGTAATTCTTGCATATCCTTGTCCTCGCATAGTTTTTGACATTTCTTCTTTATATGCGGTCGAAACTGATTGCATAATTACACCTCCCCTGTGTCGATAACGTTGAAACTACAATTTACGTAAAATTCAGGCACACCGGTTTTAACATCAATTTGATAAGGCTCGCATTGAAAATCACTACAAGTAAACTTGCGAACATTCCACCTACCCAAATTATGTGAAAAGTACCTGCAATAGAATGCCATTCCATTAGTTTCAATAAAATTATTTATCTTCCACCAAAGTGTGGCATCCATTACACTCCAACTCAAATTTTGTTTATCAACACTTCTACCAATTTGCTGACTCACTAATGTCCCGTTTGCATTTTTTACACTTTCAACATATCGAATAGTTTCAAATGCACCCTTTCCATTGCTAGGAAAGGGAATTGATACAGATAAGTCATTAAGAGTTATCCCAATTTGCATAAAATTGCAATCCATATTAATACGCATATGCAAAAGCCCCCTTACTTACTGCCAAACCCTGTTTAGACTTCCATTTGTCAACTGATCTACCTATTTCACTGCCATCTAAATTAACAACTGTATTTTTAGATCTAACAGCATCAATTAATTCTTGTAATAATGAATTAGTAGCTTCGTTTGAATTCATTCCAGTTTCTTCTTGCACAATTTTCCTCATAAGGTTTTCTGGAGTTATAATTTCTTTGTTGTTACTAGCCCCTGCGTATTCGCCCATAATTCCGAGTGTAGGTCGACTTATCACACCACCACTTGCGAACTTCGGAAGCCGACCAAGATTTGCACTCGGAATAGAAGGAATACTAAGTTCAACCTCAATGCCTGCTTTTTCAAGTATCCAGCTTAGTCCACTCAAAGCATCATTTAAGAAGTTTATTGCAACATTAATTGCAGATATAATCCAATTGACACCTGATTCTACACCAGCAATAATACCATTCCAAATACCAATAAAGAAATTTGCAAATGTTTTCAAACCAGCCATTAGTGGTTGCCAGATTGTCTTTTCAAACCAAGTAGCAACCCCGCCCCACATTTTTTCTATGCTCTTCCAAACTCCACAAATAACTTCCCTAAGCCCATCCCAAGCTTGAGAAAATACGGTGCTTATCCATTGGCCAACTATTTTCAGACTTTCCCATAACACACCGATTACCGTCTGTAAATTTGTCCAAACTTTACAAAATATAGTGCTTACCCATTGACCAATTACCTTCAGACTTTCCCATAACCCACTGATAACGCCCATAAGAGTTCCCCAAGCTGCACAAAATACGCCTACAATCCATTCTCCAACGGCGACAAGGCATTCCCATAGCACAACGATAACTTCCTGTAAAGCTATCCAATATGCACAAAATACGACTGCAATCCATTCTCCGACCACAACAAGGCTCTCCCATAGCACAACGATAACTTCCTGCAAAGCTGTCCAGAATCCGCAGAAAACCGTGCTAATCCATTCTCCAATTACTTTAAGATTCTCCCATAAGCCAATGAAAAAGTTTCTAAAGCCATCACATTGTGTCCATAAAAGTGCAAAAATGGCAATAAGTGCAACAACAGCAATTACAACTAGCGCAATAGGATTTAAACTTAATATGAAATTAAATGCTGATTGAGCTGCTCCAGCAATTTTGGTAGCAATTTCTTGAGCTTGAGTTGCTATTGTTTGTGCTTGAGTAGATACGGTTTGGGCAATTACTGCTTTATTGCTATCCCACCACTTCAATGCATTTTGTACAAGCTCAGAATTAAGTATTTCCATTCCTTTTTGGACAACATCAACTGCCCCAGTTACCTTATCTAAGCCCTCAGAAAATGTGGTTAGCATACTTGTATCCCAAGTGCTTGGCAATACCGATTGAACATCAGTTAATATTCCCTGTAATCCACCTATGTTATCTTTAAGTTTGCCTAAACTTTCAACATTAGGTGCAGTTATTGAAGATTTAAACAAATCCATTCCTTTTTGTGCAATATCAACAGCCCCAGTTACCTTTGATAATCCATCAGAAAGTCCCGTTATCATACTTGTATCCCAAGTGCTTGGCAATACTGATTTAATGCTAGTAAGTAAATCCTGCAATTCTCCAATGCTGCCCTTAATTTTTTCAACTCCACCAAAATCAGGCAAAGCTATTCCTTGCATATTTAGCATAAAACTCCTCCTTTCTGTTTTTTATACATTACTCTGATTTTTCTTCTTTTTGGCAAAGTCTTCAATTCTTTGTTTTGTAACACGCCAGTCCTGCTGTTCATTTTCTTCTTGGAAGAGACTTGGGAATGCAGTGTGTATATCTGGAAACTTTTTAGGGTTATTATAGCCTATAGACACCAATGCCGCGCCATTATAAACAAGCCAAGCAAGCGTTTTAATAAGTTCTTGTTGCTTTTCTTGTTGAGCCTCGGTGGCCATCATAATATCTTTGGGCGTTAAATCCCAAAAGTCTTTAATTGAAACGCCTGACAATATTGCAGATTTAAAAACAGAATCAATTAGATTTGGTTGAGGGTCAGGCTTTCTTTCTGACCCTTCTTGAAAAAACCTGATACCTCAAACAAGTCCAAAATCACTTGCATCATATCTTCAACGCTGTTCCCTTCATCAATATATTGATCATACAGTTCAAATGTCTTTTCTGATGTAATTCCAGTATTAAAAGCCTGCATCGAGCCCCAAAGAATTGCGGTAACTGTTCCTACAAGATTGTCTTGAATATGTTCAAGTGAATAGAATATTGATTTACCTAATTTCTGTTCAATATCAACTATTGAACGTGAAGTTAAACGTAATTTGTATTCCTCATTGCCCACTTTAAAAGTTGTAAATCGTATCATAATGTACCTCTTTCTTAATTAAAATATATAAGCACCCCACTGAATTAAAAGTTAGGATGCTTATATATAGTTTAGCTTGTTTTATTTTAGCTTAAGCGGTTTATGCTTTAGGGTTAACTGTAACAATATCACTTTGAACATTCATGTTACAGCTAAAAGTCAACGCACCATTAATGGCACCAGCATCCATTTTAACAGAAACTTGTGCTGAGAACTCATGGCTAGTTTGATCAGGGTATGTAATTTTAAAGCCAGCAATTTCATTTTTATCTTGTATGCCTTTTAGCACTCTGTAATTAGAAGTTTCCAAAGAATTATCATACAAGAATTTGAAAATGAAATCACCTAGATCGGTAATACCGTTAATGAATTTTTTTACTTTGTCTGATAAAACAGTGACATCAATTTTCTCAGGAGTTCCGCCAAATTCAGGAACCTCCATTAAATACTCAAGTTCAGTATACTCTGTTGCACCCGATTTTTTAATAAACATTTTTGTATTGTTTGCACTAATTCTACTCATTTTAATTTCTCCTTTTTCTTTTTTAAATTTTAATTTCTTTTTTAATATAATTAATTGGAACACTTTCAAAGGTGTTATCGTCAAATTGAACAATGCCTACAGGGATGGTTTTATCCGCCATCGTTTCTAAACTAATATCAATAAGAGTACCACTCTTATCCTGACCATGATATTCTTTTAAAACGGTATCCCAGTATCTTTCAACTAGACAGACAACTCTTATATTTTGCGACATATGAATCCTCCATTTTTAAGATACATAACTGACTTCTTGATCAACCAATGTATTGTATTAAATAATATAAATTTGCCTTTTTCCACATACTCACCAGCTGTGAGATTTTTCAGTTTAGTGTATTTATTAATCTTTTAATCTTTAAATACGTGGTTATAAGGGGTGCGATTTAAAGATATTTTTAATAATTCCACAGCTCATCCTTTCTCATACTATATTAAATTTATAAATCAATAGTCTACTAAACGCAATTGGCCATTTTGTATGGTAGACAAAAGTAGTAGGGGTAGAGTTTTATGCCATACCACCCCCAGGCTGGGCAATATCTGAATAACATAATAAACACTATTTCTATTATAAATAGATGTTTTTACTATGATTACATCAGAGTGTCCTGTTGCAACTTTCTACAATATTATTTTAACGCAAAAGTATGTCCTCTTGTTCCCCCGATTTATATAATGTCTCTTCTTTGAGCTAAGATTAAAAAGAATTTTTTTCTCTTTTTATAAAAGTATTTCTTATCACATGGAACGATTAAATCATAGTAGCTTATTCCAGCTGTAACATTTGCAATTATGCTTTGATATATTCCGTCGTCAGCCTCAATTGCACTTTGTTCTATAACTTTAATATCTCTAAGCAATTGTTCTGATCGCTCTACTTTATTTTGTGTTGGATTACATGAATTCGTACCATGTGGCATTCCGCTATATGTAGCTGCTCCCAAACCCCTTATTGTTGCAAGCTTTTGTTTTTTTTCTTCATATTGCAGACAAAAATATTTTAGTTCACGATAAGCGAATACAGATATTTCAAACTCCTTTAGTTGCAAATCTCTTTGTTTTGGCAATTTATCAACTCCTTATTAGACATAAAACATCACAACTACATAATAGACTCTGTAAGTTTAAACCCATGTACTAATATTTTTATTTATACATTTCTCTTTTACCCAGACAAGTTTGCTGGCTCCCAATATCTCTTATTCCAAAGTATCGTTCTGCCTCGGCTGTTGTATATGCTCGTTCACCTATGATAAGTTGTGTGTATTGATATTTACTGTTTGTATTATTTTCATATATTCTCCTGGCATCTTCTCTATTTATGGTATAGTATGTATTTACTATATTGGTATTTTGTATTAGGTTAATTTGTATTTTTAATGTTGTCACTGCTTCACGCCCTTAATTATTTGAATCCAGCACCTTGTGTGTACCATAAATAAAATGTTACAGTTGGTATTTTATAAGCTTTTCTACCTGTGTGCATTCCAATTTTCTCTCCTTGTGCATTGAAAGTTGGCACCTTACTCTGCCATACTAAACCAAACGGACAATGACCATTTTCAATACAAACTCTTAGACCCTCTTTTTTTGCACCTAAAAATGTAGCAACAATATCTACTGGAATATATTGAGGAAATTTACAAACTATTATGTTCAATTTCTCTAATTGCTTCTCAATTGGGTCAGGGATTAGCAATTCTAACACCCGCCCAACGCCTAACGACTATTCTATATGCAATGCCATTGTTAACCATATTTACTTTTATACTTTCAATATTATAGGAATTTAGATTAGAATCTTTCTCGAAGATATTAGAAATCCTCCTGTTTATTATAACTGATACTACTTGTTCTCCTACGGTGTCGGTAAATTGTGTCATTTGTCGTCCGTTCCTTTACAATAATTTTAATAGCATGATCAAAACTCTTATTTGCTTAAAATGCATACAAAAAACCACTAGAATTTGTAATAGTTAAGTTATAGAAACATTACAAAATAGAAGAAGTTTTCATAAATTGCATAGAACCATTTGTTAATAATAGTAGCATTTGACAGTAATCCTAAATTTAAATGTTACAATGACATTTTTAAAGTTGGTGTTGCGTTTATATCAACAATATCACTTCTAGTTTTTTGTTTTGTACATCTCTATTTATAGTGGGTTAAGCAAACGCTTTAGCTAAACACAATTTTATATGTATCTAGGGAAAAATGCAAAGTTGAAATCAAGGCATATCTAAATGCATAAAAATTTATTTGGGTTTAAATGGGATTTATT
>JBAQWI010000252.1:0-5664 GCA_049298835.1 Oscillospiraceae bacterium | reverse complement strand
ACCATATGGAACACATACTAGTGAAGCAATTCGATCCTTGTCAGCGAAAGGTTTGGTTAATTCTAGCAAAAGATCATTGTTAGTACCTAGGTCTTTACCTAAGAGGTCTGCAAGACCACGAATGGTAGGGTTTTTAAATAATGAAATCACACTTAAGGTAGGATCAATTTTCCGTACCACCCGAACAGATTTGAATGATTCTCCACCTAAATCAAAAAAGTTTTCATCAATCCCGATGTTTTCAATACCCAACACTTCGCACCAAATTGCAGAAATTTTAATCTGCAATTCATTTTGAGGGGCGGTATAGTTATTGTCGAATCCCCGTGGCATAATTTCAGGAACTGGTAACTTTGCACGGTCAACCTTTCCGTTAGAATTAAGGGGTATTTTATCCAGAATCATAAAAGCTGAAGGAATCATATAATCGGGCAAATAACTTCGCAGTAACTCTCGGAGTTCACTCTGTTGAAAATTTGACGCGTCAAAATCATTCAAAATCAAATAGGCAACAAGTCGCTTATCTCCAGGGATATCTTCTCTTGCAATAACAATGCTATCGCGAATTCCTGGATAGCTTTGGAGGAGACTCTCGATTTCACCTAATTCAATACGGAAACCACGAATTTTAACTTGATTATCAATTCTATCCAAAAACTCAATACTTCCGTCATGGAGAAACCTAACCCGATCCCCAGTTCGGTAAAGCCGTTGACCTGGTTGCAGGCTGAAAGGATCGGGAATGAATCGTTCTGCAGTTAAATCTGGTCGATTTAAATATCCTCTGGAAACCCCGGCCCCACCAACATAGAGTTCTCCAAGAACCCCTATCGGAACAGGTTTCAAGTACTCATTTAAGATATAAGCATTTGTATTTGGGATGGGTTTTCCGAGTGGAACAGCAAAGGTTTTTGGATGATCTTTATTGAGGTCTACTGGGTAGGTAAGTGTTGAGACAACAGTCTCTGTTGGTCCATAATGATTTTGAATTGCGCAAGCTGGATTCAAGGCTTTGATTTTTTCTATCATACCCCAATGACTTGCTTCCCCAGCAAAAATTAGAATTTTTCTTGGCAAAATATCTTTAGTATAGGTTTGTCCCTGCAACATTTCGAAATGGCTAGGCACTAACTTAATAACATCAATGGGGTTCTTCTGCCAGTATTCCCTAAATGCCACTGGATCTGCCGCACGTTCGTAGGAAATAATATGTAGCTCACCCCCTGTGGCTAATGCACCCCAAATCATTGTGGTCCCAAGGTCGGCCGCAAAAGTGCTCACGATAGCATACGATAGTCTTTGTTTTAATTCAAGGCGGTGTATTAATCCGTTAATATAGTTGAAAAAGTTATTGTGTTGTACACCAACCCCTTTGGGCCTACCTGTAGAACCAGAGGTAAATAAAACATACATGAGGTTATCTGGGGCAACTATATTTGGAAGATTGTCCACACCAAAGCCAAAGAGCTCGTCCCTGACTTTGTCTAAAGATAAAATTTTGACGTTACTGGAATCAAATTCTTCTGCATAGGAGGAGTGAGTAAGAACTACAGGTATTTTAAGGTCTTCCAAAATAAATTGCACTCTTTGAGAGGGATAGATTGGATCAAGGGGTACAAATGCACCACCTGCCTTTAAAACTCCCATTATTCCAATCATGAGTTCAAGAGACCTATCCATAAAGATAGCTACTTTCGTTTCAGGACCCACGCCGAGCGAACGCAAATAATTTGCCAACTGATTGGAACGCTCATTGAGTTCACCATATGTAAGTTTCTGATTTTCAAAAACCACTGCAACTTCATTGGGGACTAACTCCACTTGATGTTCAAATAACTGATGCATACCTTTAAAGCATGGGTACTCAATCTGCTCATTATTCCATCCTACAACCATTTTATCATATTCAGCTTGACACAAAATATTAAGATTATGGATAGACTTAAGAGGAAAAGCTGTCATTTCGCCTAAAACATTTATATAATGGTCGACCATACGTTTGATTGTTTCAAGGTTAAAAAGGTCCGTATTATATGTCACATTACCATAAAACGTTGTGCCGTCATCACTAAAAGAAAAATTTAAATCAAACTTGGTTGTTTGGGTATTTATATCCAATTGTTCAACTTCTAATCCAGGTAACTGTAGTTTAGACCTTGGGATATTATGAAAAGTCAGCATCACTTGGAATAACGGTGAACGATCAAGACAACGAGGTGGCTTGATTTCTTCGACTAATTTTTCAAAAGGGAGGTCTTGATTAGTAAATGCATCTAGTGCTACATCTTTAACTTGCTGTAATAATTGACTTACAGACTGATCACCTGATAAATCATTTCGAAGCACCATTGTGTTAATAAACGGACCCATTAAGTTTTCTAACTCAGAACGATTTCTTCCCGCAATGGTAGTTCCAATTGTGATATCATTTTGACCCGTATAATACTGCAATAATATTTGCAATCCAGACAAGAGAAACATAAAAGTGGTTATACTTTCTTTTTTTACTGCCAAACGAACAGATTCAGCCAACTGAGTTGGTAGAGAAAATCTATAAGTATTTCCATGAATTGTTTTAATAGCTGGGCGGGGTCGATCTGTAGGCAACTCAAGAGGCGGAATCTCCTTAATGAAAATCTCTTTCCAGTACTGGAGCTGATGGGCAAATGCTTCTTGACTCAATGTATTTTTTTGCCAATATGAATAATCGCTATATTGAATAGGCAAGTTTGAAAGCTGTACCTCTTCACCAGTTATGTAGTTTGAATATAAAGTCATGAACTCGTGAAACAGTATTCCTACTGACCAAGCATCACCAGCAATATGATGTAAAACAATAATAAGGATGTGTTCGTCCTCAGCAGTTTGCAATAACTTTACTCTAATTGGCAATTCACTGGTAAGATCAAATGGCTGATTAATTTCCGTGTCAATGTGTTGATTTATTTCAGAATCACTTAATTTAGTTTTCATTTTATTTAAGCTGATTAAGCTTAAATTAATCTTTGCATTTTCAACAAGTTCCAATTGTGGTTCTTCATCGAGTTCCCCATAAATCATATGCAAGACTTCATGTCGACGAATTATTTCATTTAAAGCAATTTCTATTAAATCTATATTTATATTACCAGATAGACGTAATGCATGAGTAATATTGTATGTAGCTTTTCCAGGATCCCACTGTTCCATAAACCAAAATCGCTGTTGCGAAAAAGAGAGTGGAATAGAAGCTTGTAGAGGACGTTTAGATATAACGTGGGTTTTCTTTTCCCCTTCAGCGGCTTGTATTCGCTTTGCTAATAAGGTCTTCCTTTTCTCATATAAATCATTGCTAATCATAATTTTTCTCCTATTTTTATAGATAGTTAAACAATAGAATAAGAGTAATTTATTCTAACGCAATATAGTTTTACAATATTCTATTGTTTAACTTTTTAATTTAAAAAGTCTTTACACTGTTAGTAAGCAGTTAATTTCATCTTCTTCCAACGCTTCGATTTCTAGAAGCATTATGTTTTCAATCTGCATAGACATGTCACTTAAAGTAGGATATTGAAAGACAGCTTTGATGGGAAGTTTAACCTCAAAACGGTCCTTTATTCTAGATATAAGCTGGGTTGCTAGTAAGGAATGACCTCCTAGTTCGAAAAAGCTATCTTTTGCACTAACAGGATTCACTTTTAAAAGTGCAGACCATATTCCAGCCAGAATGATTTCTATTTCACTCTCTGGTTCAACATATTGGCTTCTCATTTGTCCGTAATCAGGAATAGGTAAAGCTTTTCTGTTTATTTTGCCGTTAGGTGTGAGTGGAAAAGCATCTAATTTTACTAATGCTGATGGCAACATATATTCTGGCAAAAATTCTTTCAACAACTCTCTTATGCTTTGATCCAAATTTGTTTTAGTGGAATTAGTAAGATAATATCCAACAATTCTTTTATCCTCTTGAGTGTCTTCGCGAACCATAACGATAGCTTGCTTTATTTGTGGAATTTTCATTAAAGCACTCTCAATCTCACCTAGCTCAATTCGGAAACCATGGATTTTAACCTGAAAATCTGAACGGCCTACATATTCTATAATTCCATTTTTTCGATAACGAGCTAAATCTCCAGTGTTGTAAATTTGAGCTCCAAGTTTTTTATCAAATGGATTGGAGATAAAACGTTCTGCTGTAATATCTGGGCGGTTGTGATAACCTCGAGCTAAACCATCTCCACCAATATAGAGATTTCCAATTACGCCTACTGGCACAGGGCGAAGCTGTGCATTTAAAATATAAAACTGGGTATTGTCAATAGGTTTCCCGATGTAGATATCGGGGTTTTCTTGTGTTATTTCATGCACGGAAGACCATATGGTTGTTTCTGTAGGTCCATACATATTCCATAAAGAACCACATCTGGTTAAAATCTGTTCTGAAAGCTTGGAAGAAAGTGCTTCTCCACCGCATAGAACTTTCAAGCCTTTTGTTCCTGACCATCCAGCATTGACTAAAACTTGCCATGTGGCAGGTGTAGCTTGCATAATCGTGATTTTTTCTGAATCGAGAATGGATGCTAACTGAGTTCCATCAACTGAAGTTTCATGATCAATTAATACTAATGTTGCACCTACCGTTAAGGGTAGAAAAACCTCTAATACAGAAATATCAAACGATAAGGTTGTTACTGCCAATAAGATATCTTGTGAAGTAAGTCCTGGCCTTTGAGCCATAGACTTCAAGAAGTTGGTAACTGAACCATGCGTAATTTCAACCCCTTTAGGTTTTCCAGTAGAACCCGAGGTATAGATTACATATGCCAAGTTCTCTGAAGACACTATAGGTGTTGGGTTGGTTGTTGGATGCTGTAAAATTATATTTTCTAATTGGTCGACAAGCAATTTTTGTACTTTGAAAGTCTCAAACTCATTTTTCAAATTACTCATGGTTAATATCATCTTACAACCACTATCTTCGACCATATACTTTAAGCGTTCTGTCGGAAAGTGAATATCAAGCGGCAAATATGTGCCTCCAGCTTTTAATATTCCCATCAGGGCTACAACCATATCCAAGGATGGTGGTATAGAAATACCCACCATGGTTTCTGTCCCCACGCCAATGGAACGCAAATAGTGTGCCATTTGATTTGCTCGTACATTCAGTTGCTCGTAACTCAGTTTTAAATCCTTATATTTTACTGCTAGCGCCGTTGAATTTTCCTCTGCCTGTGATTCAAAAAGCTCATGGAAACCAATCTCTTTGGTATAATCTTTTTCTGTTTGGTTCCATTCACAAAGAATCTCCACGCTCTCTTCTTTAGTTAATAGTGAAAGGTCTTGAATAGATTGGTTAGGATTATCTATGGCACCTTCCAAAAGGGTAAGAAAATGTCCGCTCATTTTTCTTATGGTTTCTTCTTCAAAAAGATCGATATTATATTGCCAAGCCAATTTTGTGACTTCAGTTTCTTCCCAAATTGAAAGAGTAAGATCATAGTCTGCAGAATCTCGATTGATGTCAATGGGTTCTACAGTGAGTCCAGCAAATTTTTTCAAAAAAGGTGAAGTATGCTGTGCATTAAACAAAACCTGAAATACTGGAGAATGACTTAAGCTTCGTTCTGGATTAATCATTTCAATTAACTTTTCAAATGGCATTTCCTGATGGGCATAAGA
>JBAQWI010000251.1:0-1698 GCA_049298835.1 Oscillospiraceae bacterium | reverse complement strand
CTACTACGGTGCCCTAGAAGGGACGTTGGAAAAAAGTGTGAACTTGAACTTATGCTGAGGTCATGCGCCGCCATCTTTCAATGCTTAAATTTTTAAGCATAAATTTATTTATTTATTTATTTAAAATTTCTTTGACATTACAGTTTACAGAAAGATATAATGTTAATCAGCCATTTTAAGATAAAAAAATTTACAAGTAATTCAATTTATAATGCTAAGTAAGATAGTAATGTCAAACGGCACCAGAAGGACAGGGCACTTACACTGGCCCTTAATACAAATAAATGATTACAGTGGTACAGAAAAATAAAAACACTAAAATTAGGACAAAACAATTAAAACTATAAAACAATAAAAACAATTTAAAAGCAAATTTAAAACTAATTGATGTTAAAGGATATACAATATTTACAGTTAAATGAATAATCAGGTGTCAAAAGGAGAGGGAAAGATTAAATATTTTGAGAAATCTATTGAAGATAAGGAACGTTTAAAGGACGTTATAGTACGAGATAAAACAATATTTTCAGGGAGACTATTCCAAACTGGTACAACTCTGGTGGAAAAAAAGAATTTCTTTGAGTTAGTTTTTGCAATGGGATAAGTTAGTCGGAGGGAATGACCACGGGCAGATGGATTAGAAGAAAATGTGAAGAATTTTAGAGGATCAATGCAATAATTTTTATGAATAATATTGTAGCATGTTTGGAGGTCAATAAGTAGTCGACGATGTTCCAAGCTTGGTAGACCAAGTTTGGAAAGCCGATCATAATAAGACAGTTCACTGCAGCCAGGCAGCCGCTTAGTGAAACTGCGCTGGACACTCTCTATCAAGCTGACTTGGGTAATATAGGATGGAGACCAGATGGGTGAGGCATACTCCACCATAGGACGAACATAAACTTTAAAAGCCCTTATTAGTTGCTGAATGTCGTGAGATATGAAACTGCGAAAGATCAGGGACCCGCGTTGTTTGGCTTTTGCAACAGTACTATTAATATGAGTGGAAAATTTTAAATCACGATCAACAAAAATTCCTAAATCTTTAACCTGATCAGAAAAAGAAATAGGGCATGATGAGATGGAGTAATTAGACAGTATTGGGCTGGAGCCAAGATGTAAGATGTGACATTTAGTAAGGGAAATAGTAAGTTGCCATGTTAAGGACCAAGCATGTATTATGTTAAGCTTATCTTGAAGATTTGCTGAAGGGGAAAATGCAGAAATTTCAGAATAAACTTTTAAATCATCAGCAAATATTTGAGTAATTACAGAAGAATCAAAACCATCAGTAATATCATTTATATATAGAATGAAGAGAAGGGGGCCAAGAACACTACCCTGTGGAACACCGCTAGATACTGAGCATGAGGAAGATATTACAGAACCAACTTTAACACACTGGGTGCGGTTGAGAAGAAAGGCAGAGATCCAGGCTAATAAGTTACCACTGATTCCATAAGCAGAGAGTTTTTGAACCAATTTAGGATGAGACAAGGAATCAAAGGCTTTCTGAAAGTCAATATAACATATGTCAACAGATTTGTGTTTAGATAGTGATAGGGTCCAATCATTTGTAGATTCCAGAAGGTTGGTTAGTGTGGAATGACGTTTTATGAAACCATGTTGTTGTGGTGTAATCAGATTATGGTGAAGAAGGTAGTCTCGTAATTCAGCAGAAATAATTGATTCCATTAT
>JBAQWI010000250.1:0-4633 GCA_049298835.1 Oscillospiraceae bacterium | reverse complement strand
CCGCCGTTGTTTTTCCCTTACCATCACCACAATAGATATGGATTAATCCAAGTTCATTTTTCATTATCATTAAACCTCCCATTTAAAACTTATATCTACTTCTATATTTTGCTTTTTTAGCTTAACTCAAAAGTTTTAAACAACTTAAGGTCGATTGCACTCAAAACTATTGAGGTTTTCCCAACAGTTGCATTTGCAAACAATATATAGAATTGTGTTAACCCTTACAGCCATTTTATTAACTTTAGTATATTGCAAAAGCATCATAAATACAATAGATTGCAAAAAACTACAAAATCTCTAACGCAAATATTGCGTTAGAGATTTATTTTTTATAGTTTCACGAAAAATTCCTCATACCAAACAAGGAAGGAAAATACAGCCCAAATTTTTGCAACACAGTGTGGTTTGCCTGCCCTATGGTCATCTAAAAGTGCTGTAATCATAGTCACATTGAAAAATTTATTTGCTACCTCATTTGTAAAATATGATTTTACAAGGGTATAGTATCTGTCCTCTTTTAGCCACTCTGGCAGGGGAAGAGGGAATGCAAGCTTTTTACGGTTTGCACTAATTGGATTGATTTCACGATTTGCAGCTTTTCTAAGTGCAAGCTTGGTATTTTGCTCACTCACCTTGTATTTTGTTGGCAACGTCCTTGCAACATTAAATACTTCAACATCAAGAAAAGGAACTCTGAGCTCAAGGGAATGCGCCATACTCATTTTGTCCGCTTTTAGTAAGATTTCTTGTACCATCCAAACGTGGATATCCATGTATTGCATCTTTGCAATATCGTCCATATCCTTTACCTTGTCATAAAAAGGCTTGGTGTAATATTGTGGTCTTTTTACATCATAGTAGTTTTTGAGTATCTTTTCACGCTCGCCAACTTTGAATACATTTGAGTTACCTAAGTATCTCTCTTCAACAGGCTGACTTCCTCTGATTAGAAAGTTTTTGCCCTTGAAGTTCGGCAATCCTTTTGCAACAACTGCCGCAGTTTTACGCAAAAAGTTAGGAACACTCTTTTGATATTTCATAACTGCAAGAGGTTCTTTATAAACGTTATATCCGCCAAACATCTCATCTGCACCCTCACCAGAAAGCACAACTTTAATATCTTGTGCGGCACGCTCCGAGATAAAATAAAGCAGATTTGCACTAGGATTTGCAAGTGGCTCGTCAAGGTGATATTGCACCTTGCCTACATTTGCAAAATATTCCTCACTGGTCACACGTTTTTCGTAGTTTACAACATGGATTTCATCTGCTAGCATCTTAGCATCTGCCGCCTCACTGTAACGCAAATCCTCAAAGCCAATTGTGTATGTTTTTACATCTTGCAACTTTGAAAGCTCACACGCAACATAGCTTGAATCAACGCCACTCGAAAGGAAACAACCAACTTCAACGTCAGCAATTTTATGTGCCAAAATACTCTCTTTGAATGTCTTTGAAATGTCATCAACAAATCCTTCAAAGGGTTTTTCATTGTCTATTTTAAACTCGGGTGTATAGTAACGAGTGAGTATCATCTCACCGTTTTGATATTCATAATAATGTGCAGGTGGAAGCTTATATACATTCTTGAAAAAGGTGTCATAACCTGGTACACAAGCAAAAGTTAGGTAGTTTGGCAAACAATCCTCATTCAGCTCTTTTTTGAACTCTGGGTGAGAAAGAAAGCTTTTTATTTCACTACCAAAAAGTAAAGTACTGCCCATTTGTGCGTAGTAATAGGGTTTTATTCCAAAATGGTCACGCGCACCAAATAGCTTTTTCTCCTTTTTGTCCCAAATGGTAAAGGCAAACATCCCACGAAGTTTTTTGAGCAATTCCGGACCATATTCTTCATAGCCATGCAATAACACTTCAGAATCAGTTTGTGTTTTGAAAATATGTCCTTTTTCAAGTAACTCTTCTCTTAAAATTTGATAGTTATAAATTTCACCGTTGAAAATAAGTACCATAGAGTTATCCTCATTGAAAAGAGGTTGTGTTCCACCCTCAATGTCAATGATACTTAGACGTGCAAATCCAAAAGCCACATCATCGTCAACATAGCTCTCATGGGAATCTGGTCCCCTGTGTACAATTTTTTGGAGCATCTCCTTGATAATTTCTTCTTTATCGCCACATTTACTACTAAATCCTACAAATCCACACATTCATTAGGGGCATGATGCCTCTCCCATATCAAAAAAAATTGACATGAATAAACAGCACTTATGCCCTCGCCCCACCTTTCATTGTAAATTTTATTATTTTATATTCAGATAAATTGGTAATCCAGTTTCATCCTTAATTTGCTCAACATCACCTTTAATTAGTGGAAGCATATACTCTGCAATTTCAGCTTGAACATTTTTGTCCTCTAGGTCAAACCAAGTATGAGGAACGTCCTTTGCTTTATTTGCAATATCAGCTACATCCGTTGCAGAAATTTCTACAGTATATGGACTGTTTGTGATACGTTTAAATATCATAGTGATGCCAGTTTGTCCTTGAATTGCCGCCTCAACAGCCTTTTGTCCAATTAGTTTTGCCTCGTCAAGGTCCGTTTTAGACGCAAGGTGTGACGCACAACGTTGCATTACATTAAGCTCAACCGAACGCACTTTACAGCCGATTTTTCTCATAACCAAACTCTCGAGATACTTTCCAACTCCACTTAAATAAGTATGTCCGAAACTGTCAACCGCTCCGCTTTTTGTGTCCATCCCAACATAATTGTCTGTTTTATCTTTAATTCCCTCGCTGACAACGCAAATCACAGATTTTTCATTTTTAAGCGTGGAATTGATTTTCTTAATAAATTCATCTTCGTCAAATTCCACTTCTGGAATTGCAATAATATGGGGTGCAGCTTTGCCCAAAAATCGAGGAAGTGCCGCCGCCAATGTAAGCCAACCGCTATTTCTTCCCATGATTTCAACAATCACAACACTCGGAACAGGATAGATTTCACTGTCTTTGATAATCTCGCTCATTGTATGATAAAGATATTTTGCAGAACTTCCAAACCCTGGTGTATGGTCAGTTACTGGTAGGTCGTTATCTATCGTTTTCGGCACGCCGATTACTTTTATTGAAGAATTTTTTGCTGTAAAATAGCGAGAAAGTTGTAACACGGTGTCCATTGAATCATTTCCACCAATATAAAATAAGTATCCGATTTCATGTTTATTCAGTACAGCTTCAATGAGTTCAAAGCTTTCAGTTTTTAGCTTATGTCGGCACGAACCTAATGCCATTGCTGGCGTTTGCTGTAAAAGTTGCAAGCTTTTTTCATCGCAAAAACTTGATAAGTCTACAATATTGTCGTTTATAACACCCTCAATACCGTGTAGTGCACCATAGATTTTTCCCAATTTGCTATTCTTTGATGCCGCACAAATGATACCTGCAAGTGAAGAGTTAATTGCAACACTTGGTCCGCCAGATAATCCGATTAATATATTATTTCCCATAAATCCTCCATTAATATATATGCTGTTTCACAATGTGCATATATTATTTTATTATACACGAGTTGTGGGTTTTTTGCAAATATTTATAGGGCAGTTTTACAAGAAAAAAAGGTAGACAAAATGTCTACCTTTTCTTTTTATGTGTCTATTTCGTTGATATTGTAGGGCAAGGGCTTGCTCTTGCCATGGGCGATTAGTAATCGCCCTTACGGGTTATATTACTATACAGTTTCGTTTTGCAATGTAAACGTCTTATCAAAGAATTTAGC
This sequence comes from Oscillospiraceae bacterium, assembly GCA_049298835.1. Taxonomy (GTDB): domain Bacteria; phylum Bacillota; class Clostridia; order Oscillospirales; family Ruminococcaceae; genus Paludihabitans. Next base: position 891 of record JBAQWI010000250.1, on the reverse strand, counting down.
TGGAACTTCTGAATGTTTTCCGCCAAGCTTAATGCCGATAAATGTACCGATAACGCAAGCTACAAATGAAGATGCCATTGCAATGACACCAAATAGAGGTGCGTTGGCTGTGTTAAATCCAGAGATGATTGCAAGCAAGATGGAAATTGAAGAACCACCTATCATTCCAAACCAAGCACCCATTTTGTTCATCTTTTTCCACCAAAGGCCAAGCAAATATGGAGCTAAAAATGCACCGGAAACTGTGCCCCAGCTAAATGACATTAGTAGCAAAATGGGAGTTTTCACAGCTGCAATTATGTAGGATAAAATGATAAATACCAAACACATAACCCTTGTTAATGTAAGTGTGTTTTCTTTTGTAATTTTTGATTTTTTACGCCCTGCAATTAAATCAAGTGAGATTGTTGCACAGGAAGTAAGTGTGATACCAGAAAGAGTTGAAACTGATGCTGAAAGGACTAGAATTAAAACTATTCCAAGCAGCAGTGCAGGCAATGCATTGTTTAACATAGTTGGTATCATTTGATCGTGAATACCATTTGGAACTTCTGTGAAAAACAGACGAGTAAGCGAACCTACAAAGTATGCACCAATCGAAATAATTGCGGCAAACCCTGTTGATATAATTGTGCCTGCTTTGATTGCTTTATCATTTGCAACACCATAGAATTTTTGTATCATCTGAGGCATTCCCCATGTGCCAACACTTGTAAGCAAGCAAAGTCCCACAAGTTTAAGAATCTGCCCTCCATCAAGACTCAGAACTTCTTGTTTCTCCATAATTTCCATTAAACGAGGAATTCCCTCAGATAGTCCACCAACTTGGTCGGAACGGATAATGAAAAATACCATTAGGATTACTCCACCTATCATTACAATACCCTGTAT
>JBAQWI010000249.1:0-2463 GCA_049298835.1 Oscillospiraceae bacterium | reverse complement strand
GGAGATCAAGCATGTTGAAACCAGACAACGCTAGCATCAAGTCAACAGTCAATATTAAGTTCTTTACAAATTGACAAAGCTTCTGGTCCAGATGAGATTGGAAACAGAATCTTGAAATCCTGTGCATCATCTCTTGCTTACCCTATTTCATTCATTATCAATAAATCCTTGAAAGATGGTATTTTCCCAGACAAATGGAAACTATCACATGTGGTTCCCATTCATAAAAAAGGAGATAAGCAATTAAAAGTTAATTATAGGCCAATATCTCTCTTGTCTAATACATCAAAAGTGCTTGAGAGAATTGTTTATAATATTTATAATTATTGTATAACAAATGATATACTTACACATAAAAATTCTGGTTTCAAAAAATTTGATGGAACCATTAACCAATTACTGCACCTAGTTAACAAAATATATATGGGCTTTGATAATGAAATGGAGATAGCTGTAATATTCCTGGATGTTACAAAGGCCTTTGACCGAGTATGGCATGAGGGACTATTGCTTAAATTAAACCGAATTGGTATAAAGGGTAATTTATTTAAGTGGTGTCAAAGTTATTTATCAAATAGAAGGCAAAAAGTTGTTATCAATGGTCAATTCTCTGATATATTTTATGTTCTGGCTGGTGTACCACAAGGTTCTATCTTAGGACCATTGTTATTTCTGATATTTATAAATGATTTGGTAAACGATATTGAGTGTGACATGAATCTTTTTGCTGACGACACCATGTTGTTGGAGGCATATAAGGACAGTATTCTGGCCCAGTTAAAATTAAACAGAGACTTAATAAAAATTGAAAACTGGGCAAAAAATTGGCTGGTTAATTTCAATCCAGAAAAAACTGAATTTATTAATTTTTCTTTGAAAAAACATAAATCTGTATTAAAACTTAATTTTAAAGGACAAATTATCAAACAAGTTACGGAACATAAGCACCTGGGTATTTTATTTTCCAATGACTTGAAATGGCAAAAACACATTAATTATATAACGTCTAAAGCATCACAAAAATTAGGCCTCATGTATAGAAGTTCTACTTACTTGAACAGACACCAATTAATCAGTGTTTATCAGTCCATGATTCGCCCTGCACTGGAGTATGGTTCTGTTCTATATGACAACTGCACCATTGCTGATATTGAAAAATTAGAAAATATTCAGAGAAGAGCTGCATTGATTTGCTCAGGAGCAATGCGCAGAACTGAAAGTGCAAAACTAATGCGTTTGCTTGAGTGGACTTCTCTTGCAAACAGACGTAAACTTGCTAAACTCCTTTTATTTTTTAAAATTATAAACCATTTAACGCCCTCTTACTTACTATGCAATCTCCAGTGCAGAGTAAATACTCAAAACTTAAGGAATCATAAAATGTTGCATTTTGTTATACCAAGTTCGAGGCTCATGTGTTATAAAAAATCTTTTTTCCCATCTGTTTTGTCTGAATGGAATCGATTACCGGATGACTTTGACACGGTCACTTCACTTACTTTGTTTAAAAATAAAATTATACAGTTTTTTAATTTGATGCCTCCAGTAAATGATTGTGTTCTATTTGATAGCTCGTTTGGTTATTATGGTAAACTGTTAAACCAATTGAAATTAGGTCTAAGCCCACTGCATCATCATCTTTTTATTTATAATATTATGGACAATCCCTTCTGTCCAAATTGTTTTGATTGCATTGAAGACGCTGGTCATTATTTTCTTAAGTGTTTCAAATATGCTGATGCAAGAAGAGTATTTTTAAATAGCCTGCAAGTATGTGTAAACAGTGTGTTGTCAATCACTTTATATACTGATAAAGACTTATTAAATTTTATTCTAAATGGTGTTCACATCGATGACTCTAAGTTACAAAGATCTGTAAATGATGTATTATTTACTGTTATTCGAACCTATATTAAATCAACTGCAAGATTTTCTAAGGACTGACTGACTATTTTATCTTGCTGGTTGTTTGTGTTTATTTGATTATTTTTATTTGATTTAACATTTGATCACTGATATTATTTGCCTGATTTTCTTAGTTAAGTTTAGTTAAGTGTTCATAATAATTTGTTATAAATGTCTTTGTTCAGGAGAGCTCCTAGTGGTCCCGTTGACTGTGGGCAATCCTTAAATATGTTTAAATAAAAAAAAAGACAAAAAAAAAAGACATCACAATGTCATAATGATTTACTACTGTGCATTAAGAAATACATTCAGACAAAATTGTAGAGGTAAATTGTAGAGCAGGCCATCGGGCCATACTATTGGTTTCAGTATTATGAAGTAAGTAAGTACGTAAGTAACACGTTTATTGAACCGTTTGACAAAATACAGGCCGTGCACAATACATAAAATAAAATAAACTATAATAGCATCCTTTATGAAGCATACGAAGTAAACAATTTGATTCAAGCTGAGAATCTGCCCTAGGTAGCCTGCTATAATGTAATATCTCTCTAAGGG
>JBAQWI010000248.1:0-8656 GCA_049298835.1 Oscillospiraceae bacterium | reverse complement strand
AATATGCAGAGCAGACAATTGCCTCAACTACACAACTATTCAACCCGCACATAAAAGAGTGGGACAAGGATACAATTAAAAGACTCAATTTGCCAAACAACATTTTTCCAAAATTAATAAAGCCAGGAACTATTGTTGGTGATTTATCCGATGCAGTCTGCAGTGAACTGGGCGTTTCAAAAGCGCCTGTGATTGCTGTGGCTTCCCATGACACAGCAAGCGCTGTGGTTGCTACCCCTACAACAGATGATGATTTTATCTTCATTTCTTGTGGTACATGGTCGCTTTTTGGAACTGAATTGCAAAAGCCAATCATAAACGAAATCTCAAATCAACTTAACATTGCAAATGAAGCTGGGTTTGGTGAAACGACTACTTTGCTCAAAAACATCATCGGCTTATGGCTGATACAGGAAACACGTCGTCAATTTATCCGTGATGGCAAAAATTACAGCTATGCTGAAATGGAATGCCTAGCCAAGGAATGCAAGCCGTTGCAATGCTTTATCTACCCCAATGCAGATGTGTTTGTACCAAGCGGTGATATGCCAAAACGCATTCGTGAATTTTGCCAAAAGACAGGACAATATGTGCCTCAAACAGATGGTGAAATCATACGTTGCATTTATGAAAGTATTGCCATGGAATACCGCAACGCATTGAATCAGATTGTTGCTTGCACAAATAAAACCTACAACAAAATTCATATGTTGGGTGGCGGCACAAAGGATAAATTCCTTTGTCAGCTCACTGCAAATGCAACTGGATGTGACGTTGTTGCAGGTCCAATTGAAGCCACTTCACTGGGCAATGTTGCAGTTCAGCTGATTGCATTGGGTGAAATTAAAAATATAAAAGATGCCCGAAAAATCATTGCAAATTCATTTGAACCTATTTCTTATTCACCAAATAGACCAGACTTATGGAGTGAACAATTTAAAAATTACGAGCAAATACTATAAACTGTATTTTAAAAAAGGAGAATTAAGTATGAGCTATCCTAAAATTGGAATCAGACCGACCATTGACGGAAGATGGGGCGGTGTTCGTGAAAATCTTGAAACACAAACAATGAATATGGCTATGAGTGCAAAAAAACTAATTGAGAGCACTCTTTTTTACCTTGACGGCACTCCTGTGGAGTGTGTGATTTCGCCTTGCACAATTGGTGGAGGTGCAGAAGCTGCAAAATGCGAAGAGTTTTTCTCAACACAAAATGTATGCGGAACACTAACTGTAACACCTTGTTGGTGCTATGGTAGCGAAACTATGGATTTAAACCCACTTACAGTGAAAGCTGTATGGGGATTTAACGGTACAGAACGCCCAGGTGCTGTATATCTTGCTGCAGTTCTTGCTGCACACGCACAAAAGGGACTTCCTGCCTTTTCAATTTACGGACATGATGTGCAAGATGCTGGCGACACCACCATTCCAGACGATGTAACGAAAAAAATTCTGCGTTTTGCTAAATGTGCAATCGCAGTTGGACAGATGAAAAACAAAGCATATGTTAATTTTGGTTCAGTTTCCATGGGAATTATGGGTTCATTTTGTGACCCAGCATTTTTCCAAAAATACTTTGGCATCCGTGCTGAGTGGGTTGATTTAACAGAAGTTTTAAGAAGGATTACCCTTGAGATTTATGACCATGACGAGTATGACAAAGCGCTTAATTGGATTAAAATCAACTGTAAAGAGGGTTACGACTGTAACGCTGGCAAAGAACTGATGGACATCGTTAAAAAATCAAAGACCGTTCCTGCTGATAAAGATTGGGAGTTTATTGTAAAACAAACTCTCGTATGCAGAGATATTATGCTTGGAAATCCTAAGCTTGCAAAGATGGGTTGGAACGAAGAAGCATTAGGAAAGAACGCAATTGTTGGTGGGTTCCAAGGACAAAGAGCATGGACTGACTGGCTACCAAACGGTGATTTCATGGAAGCTATCCTCAATTCAACATTTGACTGGAACGGCAAACGTCAACCAATGTCATTTGCTACAGAGAATGATACACTTAACGGAACAGCAATGATGTTTTCCAATCTGCTTACTAATTCAGCAACAGTCTTTGCTGATGTTCGTACCTACTGGAGTCCTGAAGCTGTTGAGCGTGTTTGCGGTAGAAAACCAACAGGCATTGCAAAAGATGGTTTTATCCACCTAATCAACTCGGGCGCAGCAGCACTTGACGGCTCAGGTGTGAGCAAAGACGAAAACGGAAACGGTTGTATGAAGAAGTGGTGGGAAGTAACCAAAACAGACATCAAAGCCATGACTGATGCTACCGATTGGGAAAGAGCAAACTACGAATACTTTAGAGGCGGAGGATTTTCCTCACATTTCAAAACTCAAGCTGAGATGCCTGTAACCTTAATTCGTGTTAACATTGTCGAGGGTGTTGGTCCAACACTACAAATTGCTGAGGGTTATTCTGCCCTTCTTGATGACGATATTCACAACACAATTGACAAAAGAACTGATCGCACATGGCCTACAACATGGTTTGTTCCATGCCTTACAGGCATGGGCGCATTCAAGGACGTTTATTCTGTTATGGCAAACTGGGGTGCAAACCACGGCGCATTTGCTTATGGCCATATTGGTGCAGATTTAATTACACTTGCTAGTATGTTGCGTATTCCTGTTTCTTTGCATAATGTTGAAGAAGATAGTCTTTACCGTCCACATTGCTGGTCCGCTTTTGGAATCGGCAAAGATGAGGCTGATTATAAAGCTTGTGCGCATTTTGGTCCTATATACAGATAACCAACAAAAAAACAATACCGTTTCATACAAAAAAATATTAAAACAATTTAAATGGTGCTATAATTACTATAGCACCACTTAATATAAAAACTTATGGAGGTTATATCATGTCAAAAATCGTTGTTAACTACGCTTTAGATGGAGCAACTTCATCTATTCGCCCAGAGGATTTGGCTAAACTTACCCATCTTAACATTGCTTTTGGTCAAATTCAAAACGACTGTAGCATTCGCGTTGATCATCTGACCTTGCTATCAAAGATTTCTTATTTTAAAAGTCAAAACCCAAATTTGAAAATCATTCTTTCAATTGGTAGCGGTGCTTATGAATCGTTCTCTAACGGTGCTAGCACTGAAGAAAACCGCAAAAAAGTTGCACAATCTTGTGTTGAAGTGATTTTAAAGTATGGCTTAGATGGTATTGATTATGATTGGGAATATCCTTGCTGTCCATCTAATGGTATTGCTTCTTCTCCGAATGATAAAGAGAATTTTACAGAGCTTTGCCGTGAAATTAGAGCAGCTTTAGACACCATTACTACAAAACATTGCCTATTCACTATTGCCGCTGGCGGTGACGCTTATTACCTTGATTTCACCGAAATGGACAAAGTTCAGCAATACTTAGACTATGTTTTTGTTATGACTTATGATTTCCGTTGTGGTTTTCATTCTTTGACCGGACATCATACAAACCTGTATCGTTCCACTGGTGATATTTTCAGAACCAGCTGTAAAGATGCTTTAGAAATGTATAACAAAGCAGGAGTTCCTATGGAAAAACTAGTTTTGGGTGTGGCTTTTTACTCAAGACAATGGTTTGACGTTCCTGTTGCTAACAATGGGTTCTTGCAGTATGTTAAAACCAACGGTGGTTACGGTCCTAGTTACACTACTCTTAAAGCAGATTTCATTGACAAAAACGGATATGTGCGTTACTGGGATGATGAGTCCAAAGCCCCATATTTATTTAACGGTAACAATTTTATTTCCTATGATGACAAGGAGTCTGTTGCTGCTAAATGCGCATATGTAAAAGAGATTAATTGTGCAGGTGCTTTTGCATGGGATTATAGTTCTGATGACACAGGCGATTTGCTAGATGCAATGTATACTAATCTAAAATAAGATTAAACCTATAGATAAAACAAAAAAACCACCAATTGGTGGTTTTTTTGTTTTTTAAACTTATTACTATTTTGTTGCTGCTTCTTGCGCTTTTTGTTTGATTGTAATTAGTTCTTGTAGTCCTAGTTTATCAAGTTGTTTTAGATATTTGTCCCAGTCAGCTTCAACATTTGATTGTCCGCCAACCCAAACTGCAGTTTGCTCTAAAACATACTTGTTAATGTCAGTTTGTATGGTAGAAACTCTCTTCGCATCCTCTTGTGATGTCCATACATTAGCAGGTTGCTCATCCAAGAATGGTTCATACAATGCATCCATTACGTCTTTCTCTTCATAAGGCAAAGCAACGCCTTCTGCTGGAAGTGGTTTTTTATCAAGTGGACAGAATTTTGGCAATGATGTTGTAAACATATTTGACCAGCCATATTTCTCTTTATCTGCATCTGATAGCTTAGTTTCGTCAAGACGACGATATTGACCATCGCTCAATTTTTCTAAACGTTTTCCAAACAAACCGCCATCAATTTGCATAGAGTTTTCTTCTTCAAATACGTTGTTAAACCATCTGATGATAGTTGCAGGGTTCTTTGCTTTATCTGTAATTGCAAGTTGTGTTCTAAATACATAAGAACCTGTGCTAGCGCGTTTGTAAACTGGTTTGTCTACGCCTGGTGCTTTTAGAACTGGTAGTCCGTCAAAGTCACTTTTTTTGCTTGGATCTGGTAGTCTTTTAATAAACTCGCCTGCACCATAAGCCAAAGCAGAACCATATAGACCTTGCTCTCCTTTTGCTTTCCATTGCGATAGATCCTGTGTGAAAATCTCAGGGTCAATTAGGCCTTCTTTGTATAAACCTGCAAAGTACTTAATTGTTTCTTTGTAAGCATCTTTGTTAGGTCCAAATTCAAGTTTTCCGTTAGACATTGAAAAGTTTGTTTTGTCAAAAGCAAAACCAAACCAACCTGAGTAGAAACCGAAGTAGTTATTATCTGGATCTGCTGAGAAAGCAATCTCATCAGCTTTGCCGTTTCCGTTAGGGTCTTTTGTCTTAAATGCTCTTAAAACATCTGCAAATTCTTCAGTAGTAGTTGGCATTTTCTTGCCTACTGCTTCTAACCATTTAGAGTTAATAACAGGCTGAAATGCAACTTTTTTAGTTCCAATTACATATGGAACTGTGTAAATTTTTCCGTCAGGTAGAGTCATTGTATCTCTTACACCCTCAATGGCTAACATTTCAGTCATCTTTGGTGCATACTTATCAATTAGATCATTAATTGGAATATATAGACCCTCGCCCATACCATCTCTTAAAATCTCATCATCAGATAAAAGCCATCCACCTATTGCATCAGGATAGTTACCACTGTTAATTAGTATATTTTTCTTTTCTTTAGCAATTTCATATGGATAAAGTAGTAAATCTACCTTAACATTTGTTTGCTCTTGTAAGATTGGATACATGATTTTGTCTTCTGCTTTACCATTATCATCACAAAGTAGAGTAAAAGTCTCTTGCTCTTTAACAATTGGCAAGCCCTCAGTGTACATATTGCCTTCCATTGCACGATCACCATCAGCAACAGTTGTTTTTGATGCAGTTGAGCCAGTATCTTTTGGAGCTTTTTCTGCACAAGCAGTCATAACAGTTGTTGCTGCGATTAATGTTGCTAGTAATAATGCTATTCTTTTAACTTTCATTTTCTTTCCTCCTAAAAATTTATCTACAATAGAATCACTTCTTAAGAAAATGCTCTATTCGTAACAAAGTAATACCGAAACTTTTGCAGTCTGATTAACCCTTTACCGAGCCAATCATAACACCTTTTACAAAGTGCTTTTGAACAAGTGGGTAAAGAAGAAGTACAGGAATGCTTGAAACGATAATCAATGAATACTTCATTAACTCCGCTACTTGCTTTAATCGTGCCACTTCAGCCAATGTTTCTGCGCTAACCGCTGACATGGATTGTTGCATTGAATTTTGTACCAAAATTGTTCTTAGTACCACCTGCAACGGAAATTTTTCAGGCGTTGTTATATATAAAAACGCCGAGAAATATGCGTTCCAATGACCTACGCCATAATATAAAACTAATATAGCAATAATGGCACTAGAAAGTGGCAATGCAATCTTCAAGAAAAATCTTGTGTTGCCACATCCATCTAATCTTGCAGCTTCAAGTAACTCACCTGGAAGGCTACTCCTAAAGAAAGTAATTGCAACAATCATATTGTACACGCTGACACCGCCGGGAATTACCAACGCCCATATAGTATCAATCATGTGTACTTTTTGCACAACTAAATATGTAGGGATTAGACCACCACTTATAAACATTGTTAACATGAAGAAAAATATAATATACTTCTTTCCTCGAAGGTCGTTACGGGAAAGGGCATATGCTGCCGGCAACGTTACTACTAGGTTAATGAGAGTACCAACTACTGTGTAGTACAATGCATTAATAAAACCACTAATTATTTCGTTTTCTTTAAATACCGCTGCATATCCTTCCAAAGTAAACCCTATTGGATACCACGAAACCTCTCCGCCTGCTACTGCAGAGGGTGAGCTTACTGACGAAATTACAATAAAGTATAATGGATACGCCACCATAATAAAAATAAGACTTACTATTATAAATACTACAGTATCAAAAATAAAATCTTGTCTTGAACGAGGCTTTCTATAAGCCCTTACTTTTTTACTAGCCATATTTCTCCTCCTTCTTTTGTATTACCAAAGACTATTATCTGAAACTTTACGTGAAATTGCATTTACACTTATAAGTAAGATCGCATTAATAACAGAGTTAAATAATCCAATTGCGGATGAAAATGACATATCATTATGGACAAGACCCATTGAATATACATATGTCGATATAATTTCTGACACAGGGAGGTTTAGAGGGTTTTGCAATAAGAACGCCTTCTCAAATCCAACAGAAAGAATACTTCCACAACTTAAAATTAAAAGAACAGTTGCTGTTGGTAAAATACCTGGTATGTCGATATGACGAATACGTTGCAATTTAGAAGCACCGTCCACAGTTGCAGCTTCGTGTAGTTCAGGGCTGATACCGCTTAATGCCGCGAAGTAAATTACAGATCCCCAACCAGCACTTTGCCAAACTCCTGACCAAACATAGATGTGTCGCCACATAGTGACTTCACCCATAAAGTTAACTGGATTAATTCCAAACATTCCTATCAAGTGGTTAACAACACCAATTCTTGGCGATAAGAACAATAGTATCATACCGCTCATTACCACAGTTGAAATAAAGTTCGGTGCATAGGTAACGGTTTGAACTAGTTTACGGTAACGTTTGTGTTTTAATGAATTTAACATGATTGCAAGAATAATTGGAATAGGGAAACCAGCAATTAGTGAATACAAGCTCAACGATAGTGTATTCCAGATTAGTGGCCAAAAGTTTGCTGAATCAAAGAAACGTTGGAAATGTTCAAGACCTACCCACGTACTGTCCCAAATTCCTTTCCTTGCAGAAAAATCCCTAAACGCAATCTGTACACCGTAAATTGGGATGTAGCTGAAAATCAATATAATTATCACTGCGGGAACTAAAAATAAATACAAGTCATAATTGTTTTTGAAATAAGCACGCTTTTCTCTTTTTGCTCTAGCTTTAGCAGTGATTTCTTGTTCTGTAGCATGACTCATGCGATTACCTCCTCTTTTTAAATGTGTATTTTCCTATATTAAGTTAATCATTCTTTATAGTAGTTGCATCCAAAGCACCTCGTCATTGGATATAGCTACTATTGATTAATCTAAATAATTTTAAATATATGTGCTATTGGGGTTTCCCCTAGCAACTCATCAGGAAGAACCACTTGAATTCCATTATTTTTCACTTCAAATGGAATAGCCATATCTGTACCCATTATGGTAACCGCTTTTACACTTTGTGTGTAAGGAATTAAAATTGTCTTTTCAACTGGTTGGTTCTCGTCTGGATAAAGCACAATAGCATACACGTAATCGCCATTTTTAGTAAATGCAATGTTTTCTTTTTTATAAGGTGCACATACCCTTGTACTGTAAACAGCTTCTCCATAAGTTTTAAGCCATTCGCCTATTCCCTTCATTGCTTTGATTGCACCAGCAGGTATTCTTCCGTCAGGTTGAGGACCTACGTTCAAGGCTAAATTTCCACCTTTTGCAACAATATCAATTAATATATTGATAATTTGACGTGAAGTCTTGTAGTCATCTTCATATTTAAATGAGAACGATGTTCCCATTGTAATACAGCTTTCCCATGGCACATTCAAAGGCTCTTCTGGAATACACTGTTCAGGAGTGATAATATTTTCATATTCTCCGCCGATGGTTCTGTCCGCACTTAATACCCAAGGTTGATACTTACGAATTTCTTCAATCATTTCCCCTAAACGAATATCCTGCTTAACAGCTGCTTGAGCGCATACCCATCCTGCATCAAACCATAGCATATCAATTTTGCCATATTCAGTGCACAATTCTTTTACTTGGTTTTGAGTAAACTGTACAAATTCCTCCCACAATTCAGGTTCTTCAACAGGATTGTAAGATGGACCTCTCCATGTGAAATTTGCACGTGCTTTATCGGGTGCCCAATAACTAGGAATATGCCAATCCGCCTTTGAAAAATAAGCTGAAATTCCAAGCCCTTTTCTACGAAATGCTTCAAATAAATTCTTGCAGATATCAGCATTTTTGTTTGTATGAAATGGGCAGTCGTGTG
>JBAQWI010000247.1:0-10355 GCA_049298835.1 Oscillospiraceae bacterium | reverse complement strand
AATTAATAGTGACAATAAGGTGCAAAATGACGTTGCTGAACCAGTGTGGGTTGAGGTTGAAAGTAGCCCCACTACAAATGTGGAATTTAAACCCAAAGCCCCAGCGATTGTATTAAAAGAAACATATATTAATTCAGCAACTGTAATCAATGGGTCAATATCGGTAAAAACTGATATTGTGATTGAAGGACGCATCACCGGCGATGTTATTGCAGAAAACAACGTTAATGTGTCGGGTAAAATTGATGGAAATATCGAAGGAAACATGGTTTCAATTAGTGGCGGATATGTTATCGGAAACGTGAATGCAAAATCCGACCTAATAACTGATTCATCAGCTGTTATAATTGGAGATGTTGTTGCTCAAAATTTCAATTCTGATGGAAAGATTAAGGGTAATCTAAAAATTAGTAACGCTATTTCATTGAGTAGCAATGCGGTTATTTTTGGTAATGTTACTTCAAAGTCTATTATTATCCAAGATGGTGCTGTGATAAAGGGTAATCTTCAAATATTATCTCCAAAATCAGAAAATGATGATGTTTTTACATATCCAAATAATTTGGACGATATGTTAAATTATAAATAAGCATATATGGAAATATTAGGATAAAAACCACAAACTAAAACTGTAAGTCTCACGGCTTGCAGTTTTAGTTTGTGGTTTTTGTGTGTATAAGAGTGTGAAATCTGTGAATTAATGGAAAATTATTATGTGAAATTATTGTTTCTGCTATTGCATTTTTGTGAAATACCTATTATAATATTATTTAAGTGGTGAAAAGTGGTTTAGAGTGGACTGATTACCCTATAAAGTGCGAGGTGGTGGGGACAATGCTTATCGGCGAGTACAACTATAGCATCGACGTCAAAGGACGTCTTAATTTCCCTGTCAAGCTTAGAGAAGATTTGGGTGACCGCTTTGTCATCGCCAAAGGCTTAGGCGATAACTGTTTGTTTGTATATTCTCTTGATGAATGGCAAAACATAGAGCAAAAGATTAAATCTTTGCCACTTTCAAAAGCAAGACATCTGCAAAGATTTTTCTTTGCTAGTGCTTGCGAGGTTGAGCCGGACAAGCAAGGGAGAATTGTAATCCCTGCTAACCTTAGAGAATATAGCACACTTGAAAAGGACGTTATGGTAATCGGAGCATCAACTCACTGTGAAATTTGGAGCAAAGAAAATTGGGATTCTATTTGCTCAGAACTTGACTCAACTACCATTGCAGCCGCAATGGACGAGTTAGGATTCTAGAAAGGTGCAACATATGAATTTTAAGCATATTTCAGTTATGCTCGATGAATGTATTGAGGGTCTGAACATCAGACCAGATGGAGTTTACCTTGATGGAACTGCGGGTGGAGCAGGACATTCAAGCGAAATCGCAAATCGCTTGAATGATGGAATGCTAATTGCATTAGACCAAGATCCTGACGCTATTAAGATTGCAACACAACGACTAAGTCAATTTAAACAAGCTAAAGTTATATCGGCAAATTTTCGTGAAATGGATATAGTTCTAGCTGAGCTCGGAATTAAGGGTGTGGATGGAATACTTCTTGATTTAGGGGTTTCCTCCCACCAACTTGATGTATTAGAGAGAGGTTTTAGCTATAAAGGCGAAGCACCGCTTGATATGAGGATGAGCCAAACTGGTTTAAGTGCAAAAGACGTGGTTAATACCTATTCTGTGAATGAGCTAACACGCATACTTCGAGAATATGGTGAAGAGAGTTTCGCAAGAAGGATTGCGCTAAACATTGGAAAAGCAAGAGAGAAAAAAGAAATAGAGACAACATATGAACTTGCTGAAATTGTCAAAGCGTCGATACCAGCGGCACGAAAAAGAGAAAAAAATCCTTGCAAAAAAACATTCCAAGCAATAAGGATTGCTGTGAACTCAGAACTTGATAGCCTTTCAGAAGGGCTTGATAAGGCTTTTGCGAGTCTCAATAGTGGGGGCAGACTCGCAATCCTTACCTTTCACTCATTAGAGGATAGAATGGTAAAACACAGGTATTTAGAATGGTGCCAAGGTTGCACTTGCCCATCACAATTTCCAATTTGCATCTGTAACAATAAGCCAAAAGCCAAACGCATAAACAGAAAGCCAATTTTGGCAACACCTGAAGAGTTAGAAGTTAACAGGCGGAGTAAAAGTGCAAAGCTAAGGATTATTGAAAAATTATAAGGAAAACTAAAAAATGAAAAGAAGGTGATAGCCAATGGGTACTTCGTCAAATTTGGCACATGATTACAAACGCTTTGAAGAACACAAGAAACCGCAGATATTAGCTGTAAAACCTAACCCAAAACCAAAAAAACAAGCGGTTCTTGCAAAGGCCGTCTGTTGTATGACAATCGTTGTTCTAATGCTATCAGCCTTAATATATACAAGGGTAGTGCAAGCCGAACTAAGCTTAGACTACAATGCAGCCGTAAAAGAATTAAATACATTAAAGGGTGAGAACTCACGACTTCAAATAAAAGTCGAGAAGGAGTTTTCTCCCGACAGCATAGAAAAAATTGCAAGAAACGAATTGAAAATGGAGGAACTTGACAATTCTAAAATAGAATATATCCAATTTAACAATCGTGATAAAGCAACAGTAATAAAGAAACAAAACTTTTTTGATACAGCTTCAGGTTGGGTTTCAGGTTTGTTTGGTTAAAAAAGATATTCAAGAGGCATATAAATGCTGGGGAAATAATAAATATATAGATATAGAGGGGAAGCAAAATTGCTATCCCCTCATTTGCTCCAGTTTTAAGTAATTTCTAATTAAAATACCAAGGGGGGAATTTTAATTAGAAATGATAGTTTCAACAAAAAATGCAGTGATGCAAGGAGGAGATTTCAATGTCACAGGGTCCTACCTTGAAGATGAAAAAACGATTAAATTATATAGTTATAACAGCTATAATACTGGCTTTCTGCGTCTTAGTGGGAAGTCTTGTGAATATAGGCATTCTTAATCATAGTTTTTATCTTGATTATGCTGAAAGTCGCCAACTTCGCCCCGAAACGATAGCGGCAAACCGAGGTTCTATCTATGATAGAAATATGTCAGTATTAGCAAAGAGTGCAACTGTTTGGGATGTCACAATTTCACCAAGAGATATTTCTGCAAATCTTAAAGACAAACCAGATGAACTTCAAAAGAAAAAAGAAGCTATAGCAAAAATACTTTCAGAAATCTTAGAAATAGATTACGAAAAGGTTTTGGCTCAAACTAAAAAAAACAATCAGTATGAAATAATAAAGAAGAAAATAGAAAAAGATACAGAGGTTAAAATAAGGCAGGCTATAAAAGAGAATGGCTGGGCAAATGAAATAAGCCTTGTTGAAAATACCAAGCGTTATTATCCCAATTCAACCCTAGCTGCCTCTGTGATTGGATTTACAGGATCTGACTCTGATGGTAGATATGGGCTTGAATATCAGTATAACAGCCAATTAAGTGGAACGCCTGGATATATTGTATCTCTGAAAAACGGGCATAGTGAAAATATTCCTATGAGCTTTGAGGAAAAGCACGATCCAATCGATGGAAACAGCCTAGTGCTTACAATTGACGAAACAATACAACGTTATCTAGAAAAAGCACTATCAATGGTTATGGCACAACATTCACCTAAAATGGGTTGTGCAGGAATTGTAATGAATGTTAATACTGGCGATGTGTTAGCGATGGCAAATTTGCCTAGCTTTGACTTAAATCAGCCTTTGTATATATATGATAATGTGATAAGAGAAGAAGTCGCTAAAATAACCGACGAGACCAAGATGCTCGATGCCAAATATGCGGCGCAACAAAATCAATGGAAAAACAAAGCTATTTCCTATGACTATGAGCCGGGCTCAACATTTAAAACGATTACTGCGTCTGCGGCACTAGAGGAAAAAACATCATCCCTTAATTCAACCTTTAACTGTCATGGAGTAATACAAGTTCAGGATAAACCAATGAGATGTTGGGTTGGACTTCCAGGGCATGGACACTTAGATTTTACGGGTGCACTTGTAAATTCCTGCAACCCTTCTTTTGTAAAAATTGCTTCGGATTTGGGCGCTCAATCATTCTTTAAATACTTTCAAGGCTTTGGACTCACAGAAAAAACAGGGATAGATTTACCTGGTGAGGGAAAGGGCGCTTATATTAGTGAAAAGTTACTTACTAACAGTAAAGTTTCACTTGCCAGCGTTTCCTTTGGACAGTCAACAACAGTTACTTCTTTGCAGATGATAACTGCAGTATCTGCTGTGGTTAACGGTGGCAACCTTGTTACCCCTCATGTCGTAAAGGACATATTAGACCAAAATGGTAACATTGTGAAATCAATACAAACAGATGTAAAGCGTCAAGTTGTATCTGAGGAAACATCCAAAACTTTGCGAACACTGATGGAAGCTGTTGTGGAAACAAAAAAGGGTGCAAACGCATATATACAGGGTTATCGTATTGGTGGTAAATCGGGTACATCACAAAAGCAAAAGAAGGGTGACAGTACAGAAGATCGTATCGCTTCCTACATAGGTGTTGCACCAATTAACAACCCCGAGATTGCTGTTTATATCATGGTTGACGTTCCCCAATCTGGTGACATTTATGGTAGCGTTATCGCAGCTCCAGCAGTCAAATCAGTTTTGGCAGATACATTGCCTTACCTAGGTTACTCTCCAAGTTTTTCAGAAGAGCAAATTGCAAAGCACGACATTACTGTGCCACACCTACTCACCGAAGGCGTGCTTGAGGCTGAAAGTAAACTACTGGCAGAAGGTTTTTTAAAACCAAAAATTATTGGTAATGGACACACAATTGTAAAACAAGTTCCAAGCACAGGCTCAAAGATGCCTAAGGATGGAACAGTTATTTTATATACAGATAACAGTGAAGAAAAGATAGTAACGGTTCCTAATGTAATTAGTATGTCGCCTATAGGTGCCAAACAGAAGTTAAAGGAATTAGGACTTAATGTTGTTATTAGTGGATATTCATTAGAACATTCAAAATCGAAAGTAATGACTCAAAGTTTACAGGCTAATACTAAAGTTCCAGTTGGTACTGTGATACAGCTTACTTCGGTAAGTGCTGAAACAGACTAATGCTAATATAAAAAGATAGTTCATAAAAAGACGTTAAAATTCTAGGATAGTAAAGTGCGACACTAGAATGAATGGGGGAGCTTTTTATGTTGTTATCCGCCTTGTTAAGTGGGGTAGATGTCAAGTCAAATTATACTGATGTTGAGGTCTTAGATATCAAGTCAAACTCAAACGATAACCTTTTGGGGGCAGTATATGTGTGTATTTCAGGGGTTAAAATAGATGGGCATATGTTTTCCAAATTGGCTTGTGAAAAAGGTGCAGTTGCTGTGATTTCGCAAATGGTTACAGGAGCAGAGAATGAACTAATTGTGGAGGATACGCGTGCTTGTTATGCTATTATGTGTGGAAATTTTTTTGAAAACAAAAAAGATTCTCTGTGTTTAATTGCAACTACGGGCACAAACGGCAAAACCTCAGTTTCAACGATCATTAAAAGATTGCTTTGTGGGTCAAATGTAAAATGTGGACTAATTTCTACAATAAGAGCTGAATATGGAGAGTTTACTGAGGAACTACCAAGAACAACGCCTGATGCATATACACTTCATAGATTGTTTTACGATATGCAAAAAAACGATATTACTACAGTTTCTTTGGAAGCTTCCTCTCACGCATTAGATCAAAAAAGATTGGAAAACATTCAGTTTAACATTGCAATCTTTACAAACTTAACGCAAGACCATTTGGATTATCATGAAAGTATGATAGCGTATTTTAATGCAAAGAAAAAGCTTTTTTTAATGGCAGATTATGCTGTAATCAACATTGATGACAGCTACGGTAGGGAACTTATAAAATCACTTACAATACCTTATGTAACATATGCAACAACCGATGAAACGGCAGACTTCTACGCCGACAGCATCATCTGCAATCAAGACGGTGTCAAATTCAGATTAAATCACAATGATATCAAATGTAAGGTTTCGTTTGCCATTCCAGGGATCTATTCCGTGCAAAATGCATTGGCGGCAATCGCTGCTTGTGTAAAGTTTGGAATGTCAATTGAGTCTATTGTCTTAGGTCTTGCTCAAATGCCAGGTATTATGGGCAGAAGTGAGTTGATTAAAACCGGCAAAGGGTTTAGCGTAATTTGTGACTATGCGCATACGCCTGACGGTCTTATAAATATATTAAAGAGCACAAGACAGTATGCCAAAGGAAAAATCATCTTGCTGTTTGGCTGTGGTGGTGACAGGGACAAAGAAAAGCGTGCTATCATGGGAAGCATTGCGACAGAACTCGCTGATTTTTCCATTGTAACATCTGATAATCCTAGAACTGAAAACCCAAGTGATATTATCAATGATATTCTGTGTGGAATGGCGCACGACAAAGAATATATAGCAATCTTAGATAGACGTGACGCAATTAGATATGCAATTGCTACCGCAAATAAAGGTGACATCATTATCCTTGCTGGAAAAGGGCATGAGCAGTATCAAATATTAGGAGATAAAAAACTTCAGTTTGATGAGAGAAAGCTCGTGCGTGGAATACTAAAGTCACTAGGTTAGAAAAATAAAAGGAGACTAACGATGGAAAAATTATCACTCAAATGTCTTGCTGGGGCAATCAATGCAAGTAGTGAAAGCGACGTCCTAGTCAATAGTGTGTGTATTGATACTCGCAAAATTGAGAAAGGTTGTTTGTTTGTTGCAATAAAAGGCGATAACTTTGATGGTCATGATTTTATCGAGAAAGCGTTTGAACTCGGCGTTGCAGGAGTTGTATCTCAAAATCCAGTACCAAATCATGATGAAGTGATTTTGGTGAATGATACAAGGAAAGCACTTCTTGATCTTGCTGCATATTACAGAAGCCTTTTTAATATATTCACAGTTGGAGTTACTGGAAGTGTTGGCAAAACTTCAACCAAAGAAATGATATATGCAATCTTGAGTGAAAAAGGAGATACCTTAAAAACTGAGGGTAACTTCAACAATGAAATTGGTATGCCCCTCACTATGTTTAGACTTGATCAAAGTTTCAAAAATGCTGTCTTTGAAATGGGAATGAGTTCATTTGGCGAAATTAGTGCACTGACTAAAGTTTGCAAGCCAAATGTTGGGGTGATTACAAACATAGGTGTGTCCCATATTGAAATTTTAGGCAGTAGAGAAAATATTAGAAAAGCAAAACTTGAAATTATTGACGGAATGACATATGATGCACCACTTGTGCTAAATGCAGATGACGATATGCTAAGCACCATAAACAATGAGTATGATCATCCTGTCGTTTATTATGGCATTGAAACGCCTGCAGATATCACCGCAAGCGATATTAAACAAATTAAAAATTCTACTGAATTTTTAATAAACTACTATGGAAAAAGCATAAAGGCAATCATTCCAACAATAGGCAAGCATAACATATATAATGCACTTGCTGGTTTTTGCGTTGGATTAATTGCTGAGATGGAACCAGACGATATTGTTAGGGGGATGAAGTTTTATAAAAATTCAGGTCTTAGGCAAAACACATCTACTGTCAATGGAATAAAATTGGTTGCTGACTGTTATAATGCAAGTCCTGATTCTATGGTGGCAGCACTTGATGTCATTACAAACATAGAGTGTACTGGAAAACGCATCTGCGTTTTGGGCGATATGCTTGAACTTGGTGAGTTTTCAAGTGATGCTCATATTGAGGTGGGAAAAGCTGTTGCTCGTACATCTGTTGACACTCTTATTTGTTATGGTGATGAGGCGAAAAATATAAAACGTGGTGCGATGATGGTGGGTATGAAAAATGTTCTACATTTTGATGACAAACAAAATATTTCAGATTACCTCATAAAAAATGCACAACAAGGTGACGCAATTATATTTAAGGCGAGTAGAGGAATGAAACTTGAGGAAGTAATTATACAGTTAAATAAGGAGTGGCAAAATGACTAATGTTAGTACAATAGTTACAGCAGTGACTGCATTTACGATAACAACAATGCTTGGAATGATATTGATACCGATGCTAAAAAAGCTAAAGTTTGGACAAAGTATCAAAGAGGACGGTCCATCGTGGCACAAAGGCAAACAAGGAACACCGACCATGGGTGGAATTATGTTCATTGTTGGTACTGCTGTATCAGTTATACTTGGCTATGCGTCGCTTATTATATGGGATAAAACAGCACTTGATTTACAACAAACGGTTATGCTTTTTGCTGGTCTTGTCATGGCAATCCTTTTTGGGTTGATTGGTTTTTTAGATGACTACATAAAGGTAGTGAAAAAGCAAAACGAAGGACTTAAAGCTGGACAAAAAATCATCTTGCAAATACTGGTAGCTACAGCATTTTTGACAGCACTCTATATCTTTGGTGATCGTTCAACAATAGTGAATATACCGTTTTTAGGAGCGTTTGACTTTAAAGCGTTATATTATCCTATTATGGGCATATTAATTATTGGTATTGTAAATTCCGCGAATTTGACAGATGGCATCGACGGACTTGCAACTTCAGTGACTTTTGTTATAGGAATATTCTTTATGCTTGCCTCTTCATATCTAGCACTACTGGGAATGAATATTCTTGCAACAGCTCTCTCTGCTAGCTGTATTGGATTTTTAGTATTCAATGCGCACCCTGCAAAGGTATTTATGGGTGATACAGGTTCTCTGTTTTTAGGCGGGGTTGTCATAGCATTAGGCTTTGGACTTCATATGGAATTTATTTTATTCTTTGTAGGTTTCATATATTGCTGTGAGTCGTTATCTGTTATATTGCAGGTAATCAGCTTTAAAACAACAGGTAAGCGTATCTTTAGAATGAGCCCTATCCACCATCATTTTGAGATGGGCGGAATGAGCGAGAATAAAATCGTTACAATGTTTACAGGTATTACGGTATTAATGTGCGTAATTGCATTTTTTGCAGTGATACAGATAAGATAACAATAAATTTTTAGGGAGGAAATCGTATTGGCTAGATTAAATTCACAAAGTACCAATAAAGGACAAAGACAACCTAATAATGTCGCCTCTCCAAAAGAACCTCCTAAAAAACATAAAAAACTTGATACAAGCTTCTTGATTATCATCTTGGTACTTTTGACATATGGAATTATCATGGTTTTTTCTGCAAGTTATGCATCTGCAAAGAATGAGTATGGAGATAGTATGCACTATATTTCACGACATTTTTTGTTTGTTGTTGGTGGACTCATAGCTATGTTTATGGCGTCATATGTTGATTATCACCTTTATCGTCGCGTCGTATTTTGGATTTTTAGTGGTGCATTTGTGTTGCTTGCATTGGTTCCCATTATCGGTACAGATCTTGGTACCATAGCAAAAAGATGGATTGCAGTCGGATCTTTTTCTTTTCAACCCTCTGAAATTATGAAATTCGCAGTGATTGTTTTGTTTTCACATCTTATTGCGCTAAACTATAAGCGAATGGGAACATTCACATATGGTGTTATTCCTTTTGCAATATGCTTAATGGCGGTTGCCGGATTGATGATGCTTCAACCTCATCTTTCGGGAACAGTTTTGCTTTTTTTACTTGGGTTTATCATGATGTTCGTAGGTGGAACAAAACTAAGATACTTTTTGGGCTTAATTGCCTGTGGAGGAATCGGTATTGGTGGAATTATTGCAATTAAGGGTGCAGACTATATTGTCGGCAGACTTCAAAGTTGGCTTAATCCTTTTGCTGGAAATATTCAAGAAGAAACATGGCAAATAGTTCAATCTCTTGTTGCAATTGGCTCTGGTGGGCTTATGGGCAGGGGAATTGGTATGTCCAGACAAAAATATCTTTATCTTCCGGAGCCACAAAATGACTTTATATTTGCCATAATATGCGAGGAGCTTGGGCTAATTGGAGCGTTAATGGTAATTGTACTGTTTATTATGTTTGCGCTTAGAGGATTTTCAATTGCTTCAAAAGCACCAGATAAGTTTGGATATATGATGGGCGTTGGACTTACTGTCCAAATTCTAATCCAAGCAGTTTTAAATATTGGTGTTGTAACAAGTACAATTCCTAATACAGGAATCAGTTTACCGTTTTTTAGCTATGGAGGAACTGCATTGCTTATGCAACTGGGGCAGATGGGAATATTGCTTAATATTTCACGGCAAGCCTCGCTTGAAAAAACATAACAAAAAGCTCACTGAATTTTCAGTGAGCTTATGCTGAATTAAGAGGAAATATAATTTAAAAAGGGTGATTAGGTGAGGATACTATTAACAGGAGGCGGTACAGGTGGGCATATTAACCCTGCTATTG
>JBAQWI010000246.1:0-2226 GCA_049298835.1 Oscillospiraceae bacterium | reverse complement strand
GCCCGAGGCCCCCCACGATTAGGGCGTCAGGGGGAGCGTTGTAAGTTCCCGTTTGTAAGTAAACGTTTGACCATTTACCATGGTTCGCGACATGTCGCGAAGAATGAAAATTGAAATGGTTAAACGCTAATAACTTGTATGATCCTAGAGATATTATTTTCATAAACTAGAATGTAATTGCGATTAGCCGTGGCTATATACAGCCGGTCTACCGATCTACCAACTTTATAATAAGAGTCTGTTCACGGTAAAAGGACTTTTCTGAAAAAGTGCCACTGCCCGTAGTAAAATATCAATTTTTACAAAAGTACTCATCCGATCCGAACAATTGTTGAAGATATAGTATCAGAAATGGCCCTGGAGATATTTCGGATAATTGATGTCCTAAGTTGATTCATGTAAAATTATGTAAATTGACTTTGAACCTCAAAAAAACAAGAAAAGTGGCAGTGTTATCGACCATGTTGAAAATAGCGGTTTTTGTATTCAAAAAAGTTGAAAGCAAATTTTTTTCCTGAAAGGGTCTGTAATGATATTTGGAAAGTATAAGGACTAAAGAATGTTGTGACATAGTTGGAAAGATAACTTTTTGAAAATTTCGCATATTTTTTAAGATTTAAAAAAGTGGCCTGTTCGGAATGGATCTCCGTCATCATGTGGCAACAAGGGTAAAACGCTTGAAGAAAAATGTGCAATGCGTTTCCAAACAAATTTTCCAAAAATAGTAGTATATTAGATATTGGGCTAACTCTGAAAAATTAATTTGTGAAAAAATAAACAATAAAAGTAATTTTAAAACACAATTTTGATAAAGATGCAAGTGTCTCTGTCATGCCAAGATGATCACAGAGTGATCATGACCAACATCACAAATTTGGAAGAATTATTGTTAAAATGTTCTTTGCAAAGTTATTTTGAACTTTAGGGAAAAGGTTTGGTATTGATGATTAATAATTTCGACACTAAGTTCCAAATAAATATATATTATAAACTCAAAATTAAGATTTTTTACAATGCCACAAACTAAAATTCCCGCCATGTGTTGCTCACACTGCGAAAATATAACGAAATTTAACACCACAATTCACTAGATGGCGATACATTACTTTCCGGTTGAGACGCGTCATGCTCACGGGGTGATCGGCACCGTGATCGACGATAGATTCGTCATTATCGAGAAGTCACAGGGAGATAGTGGTAGATTCTCTCTAGGAAAAGCCTTCAGTAACTCGATTTCGAGAATAAGCGTAACATCTTGGACCTCTGGCGAGTCCGTCCGTAATTGCATGTGTAATGTATATTATACGCGCTGAATAGATGCAATTTATAATTTAATTAAATAACACATAAATATATTCCTTTTATTTCGTCAATCGGCCAGAAACTAATTCACGCAAAAACTAAACAACAACAAAACAGAAATACAATTATTGACCAAGATTATTATTGTACAAGCGAAATGGCAGAGAAGTGTTCCAAAGATAACGTCATTTTTACTTTTATAAAATTAATGCAACTATTATTACAACGATTATAAAAAAAATAATAAATAACAAATAATACTAGCAGAGTTTGACAGACATTAAAGAATGTTTTCGGCGCCAAAGGCTCGGGATATATTTTCGCAAGTGAAAACCTCGATTTAATTAGCATAAGCTTAAAAGGTGAAAGTAGTGATAACATAACACATGAGTGCACCGAAGGCGCTCGAAATGAAACCCTGACATTTGAAAATAAGTATATAACGCTTTTTTGAAAAATGTAGGCCTGACAAACGCAGGCAAGTCACATACAAAATTAAACATTAAATTACAAGAGATATAATTATCCAAAACTAGTATAAGTAATAGTGAATAGTATACTATTACATAAAAAATGTCGGCAGTTTTAATAAAAGGTAGGCCTACAACAAACAAACGTTCCAGACATTTCTAGATTGTGTGTTGGGCCTGGAACCTCCCAAATGACGCCACTCACTGCCAGTCACTGGAAGAATAACCGGGTAAGTATTATTAATATTCTGCCAGAATGAAAAATTTTCATTATTATAATATATAATTATTATATTGTTATATTTATTATTCCACATTTTTATTGTATAATTTATGCTACGCATCAGTACATATCGAATACAATGGTAATAAGATTAGCACGTTATAGCCATGTTCAATCGCCTCGTGGTCAAGAGGCCCCTAATCTAGAACTCCAGGCCACCTGGCGAATATT
>JBAQWI010000245.1:0-8920 GCA_049298835.1 Oscillospiraceae bacterium | reverse complement strand
CGATAATCCTGCCCTTGCGAGAATGATAATCAATGCAATTTGTCTTAACTCGCCCGAAATTGATAGGATGCTTGGATCTAACAAATGAAAACTTCCAAGCATGACTCCTGTGAGAAGTAACCCTAGAAAACTTGGCAACTTGAGCTTTACAAAAACCCCACTAAGCAATAATCCAATTAAAAAAATGAGTGCTAAACTTGTAAGCGTAAAAATCTCTCCTTTTGCGCAAAATCAAAAAAGCTGATGATTCTGCGATAATATTATCACAGAAGTCATCAGCTTGTATCAGCGGTTTTGCCTGTTGGCATGGGAGAACTTCATTCCCATATTTTTATTATATCACACTTTTTATAAAACGCAACAAAGAAATGCAAGTTTTACTCTAAAATTATCTAGCTAAAATTTTGCCGTCAGTTGAGATTGTAACTACCTGCCATTGAACTAGCTTTCCGCAATTTTTCAAAGCCGATACCACTGCACTTTCAAGACCTCCACAGCAAGGCACTTCCATTCTAACAACCGTAACAGATTTTACGTTATTTACCTTTAAAATCTCAGTTAGCTTTTCGCTGTAATCACCCTCATCAAGCTTAGGACAACCAATCAATGTGATTTTATCTTTCATAAAATCATTGTGAAAGTTGCCGTATGCATATGCACTACAATCTGCTGCAATTAGTAAATTTGCATTTTCAAAATAGGGGGCATTCACTGGAGCAAGTTTAATTTGAACAGGCCATTGGTTAAGCTGTGAATTAATTTGTGAAAAGTTCTCACTTGTAACCTTTTCCTCTTTACGCTCTAGCACCTTTGAATGTGTGCCAGGACAACCGCAAGCTAGTTTCTCTGGTTGTTTTGCTGACACACGTTTTGGTGCAATCTCTTTATTATATCCCTCTGCTTCTCTTTGTTCAAATGTAATTGCCTTTGTAGGACAAACAGGCAAACAGTTGCCTAACCCATCACAATAATCATCACGCAACAACTTTGCCTTACCATCTATAATCCCAATTGCGCCCTCGTGGCAAGCACTTGCACAAAGTCCACAACCAACACACTTATCTTCATCAATTTTAATTATATTTCTTAACATTTTTATTCCTCCTAGTATTAATATTGTAATTAGAGTATACTATACTTGAGTTTACAAATCAGTTGCATATGCAACATTTTTTTATTTTTCAAAGGAGCAAAACTATGTTAAAAAAACATTTAGATGTACTTAAATCAGTTTCATTATTTGATAGAATTAATGGGAACGAGCTTGAATCAATATTGAAATGCCTTCATTCTGAGGTGAAAACTTATAAAAAAGACAGAATGGTTTTTATGGCAGGTGATAAAATTTCATCAATTGGGATTGTATTATCAGGGCAAGTTCAAGTCATAAAAGAAGATATCATGGGCAACAGAGCAATACTAACGGAGCTTTGCAGCGGCGAAATTTTCGGTGAAACGTTTGTCTGTGCTGGAATTTTAACAATCCCCGTTACTGTTTTAGCTGTTGGGGACTGCGAAATTATGTTTATTGACTACAAACAAATTATAACCACTTGCTCCTCGGCTTGTATTTTTCACACTGACCTTATTGAAAATATGCTAAAACTTATCGCAAGCAAAAGTATGTTTCTCAATCAAAAGATAGATATCCTCTCAAAACGCTCTACCAGAGAAAAACTTTTGTCTTACTTCTTAATACAAATGGAAAAATCAAAGAGCAAGCACTTTACCATTCCGTTTTCAAGAGAAGAACTCGCAGACTTTCTCTGCGTAGACAGAAGCGCCCTCTCAAGGGAACTTTCCAAAATGCGTGATGAGGGACTTCTCAAATATAATAAAAATGTGTTTGAATTGCTCGAGTAGTTTCTTTGTGACTTACTCACAGATAAACCTACAAAAAAGAATATAATAAAGACATACAAACAAACTAAACATATAAATATAAACTTTAAAGGAGATAAAAATTATGTCAACACTTATTATTACAAAAGAAAATTTTGAAACAGAGGTAACTAATTCAGACAAACCAGTTTTACTTGATTTTTGGGCATCTTGGTGTGGTCCTTGCAAAATGGTATCCCCTATCATTGACGAAATTGCAGGTGAGGTTACCAATGCAAAAGTCGGCAAAGTTAACGTTGACGAGCAACCAGAACTTGCAGCTTCATTTAACGTAATGAGCATTCCTACTCTTATCGTAATGAAAGATGGAAAAGTTGCAGACACAAGTGTTGGTGCAAAGTCAAAAGCCGCTATATTACAAATGATAAATGCTTAAAAAATTAGTGAGGGGATTTATTCCCCTCACTATAGCAGATTTTATGAAAGACTTCTAAGTTTCACCTTGTCAATAATCTTTACTCCACCCCTTGACATCTCTACGATGCCCTCGTTTGCAAAATATTTCAGCATACGAGAAACAACTTCCCTAGCACTTCCCATATATTTTGCAATCTGCTCATGAGTAAGGCTTATTATGTCAGAATTGTTTTTGGCAGACTCATCTATTAAAAATATTGCCATACGACGGTCAAAGCTCATAAATAAAATTTGTTCCATAGCCCACATGACATCGGAAAACCTGTCTATAGTTATTCTATAGGAAAAGTTTTCGACATATATGTTTTGCTGTATGAGCTGTGCAAAAACAGATGAATTGATAAGTAAAATTTCACTCATCTCAGTTGCATCAATGTGAACGTCAAAGGTAATGTTTTTTATCAAACAGGAAGCAGAAAGCATACACACATCACCTGCGTAAAGGCGATAAAGTGTAATCTCCTTGCCCTCATCAGATAAAATATAAGTTCGTAATGTTCCGCTTTTTATGATAAGCACACCGACGCAATCGTTACTGCCCCTATGAATATTATCGCCACGATTATATTTTATTGTGGCTACATTGTTAAGTATGAGATTTTTCTCATTAATAGCGAGTTTACTCCAAAATGTCAGCGTGGAGCTTAAAAGCTTTACATCATCATCTGTTAGCATTATTTCACCTCATCAAATTAAATATTTATACAATATTATAGCATGAAAAAGGAGAGTATATATGAACAAAAGTCAAAAGGTATTAATCGTTGGAGGAGTGGCAGGTGGCGCCTCTGCTGCTGCAAGACTTCGCAGACTTGACGAAACTGCACAAATTATCATGTTTGAACGTGGGGAATATATTTCCTTTGCAAACTGCGGTTTACCCTACTATATTGGTGGTGAGATTACCGAAAAATCTTCACTTACCCTGCAAACACCACAAAGTTTTAATGCAAGATTTAACGTTGACGTAAGGGTTTTTAGCGAGGTTATTTCCATAGACAAAGATACAAAAACTGTTACGGTAAAAAATGCAAAAACAGGCGAAACCTACTCGGAAAGCTATGACAAACTAATTTTATCTATGGGCGCAGAACCTATTAAACCAAACATTGAGGGCATTCATTCGGATAAGGTTTTCACCCTTAGAAATATTCCTGATACTTATAAAATTACCGACTATATCAAAGAACACAAGCCAAAAAGTGCTGTGGTTGTAGGTGGTGGATACATCGGTGTGGAAATGGCTGAAAACCTGCATAGTGCAGGGCTTGAAGTCACCATAGTTGAGATGTCCACTCAAGTCATTGCACCACTTGACTACGATATGGCGTGCGAGGTTCACAAGCACATTCAAAGCAAAGGCGTAAACCTTATTTTAGGAAATGCCGTGCAGTCTATTTCAGACAACGGTGACAGCTTAAACATCACATTAACTCAAGGCCAAACACAAGCAGATATGCTGATTATGGCAATTGGAGTACGTCCTGAAAGTGCCATTGCTAAAACGGCTGGACTTCAAGTGAACGAACGTGGCTCAATTATCGTTTCAAATACTATGAAAACCTCTGACGAAAGCATCTATGCCGTTGGTGACGTTATTGAAGTTACTGACTTTGTAACCTCTCAAAAAGCGTTTATCCCACTTGCTTCCCCTGCCAACAAGCAGGGCAGAATTGCAGCTGATAACATCTGCTCAATTGGCTCTAAATATACTGGTACACAAGGTTCAGCAATATTAAAAGTCTTTGATATGACCGTTGCAACAACTGGTGTAAATGAAAAAACAGCAAAGCGACTAGGATTAAACTATGACAAGTCTTTCACCTATTCTGCAAGTCATGCAAGCTACTATCCAGGCGCTGTCAATATGTCTATCAAGACCATATTTGAAAAGGAAACTGGCAAAATACTTGGTGCTCAAATCGTTGGTTATGATGGATCAGACAAACGCTGTGATGTGTTTGCAGTTGCAATTAGGGCAAAGATGACTGCGTTTGACCTAACCCAGTTGGAGTTATGTTATGCACCACCATTTTCCTCTGCAAAAGATCCTGTGAATATGGCTGGGTTTGTCATTGAAAATCTGCTCACTGACAAGGTGAAAAATTTTCATTGGCATGACGTGGCCGATCTTCCTCGTGACGGTAGCGTAATTTTGCTTGATACTCGCACTAAGATGGAATACGAAAATGGAAACATTAAGGGTTTTATCAACATTCCTCTTGACGAGTTAAGAAGTAGACTGAACGAACTTGATAAGAACAAAAAAGTTTATGTAACTTGCCAAGTTGGCTTGCGTGGTTATGTTGCCGCAAGGATTTTATCCCAAAACGGTTTTGATACCTACAATTTAAGTGGTGGATACAGGCTGTACAATACCATTTTTGGAGCAACCTCGACACAAAAAGCCATTACTGGATTTAACTCTGATACACAACAGATAATTGATACGAACGTGGAAAACAGCATAACGCCCATTAAAATAAATGCCTGTGGACTTCAATGTCCTGGACCAATCGTTAAGCTTTCAGCCGCAATTGGCGAGGCAAGCGTAGGTGATATCATTGAAATTTCCACAACCGACCCTGCTTTTGCGAGTGACCTTGAAGGGTTTTGTCGCAGAACCGGTAACGGCTTCGAGGGAATGACAAGTAGCAAGGGAGTATCAGTTGCTAGGGTGAAAAAGGGTGAAAAGCGACAAAACGCCTGTAATGCTCCAGCACGTGACAACAAGAACCTCATTGTTTTCTCTGGAGATTTAGACAAGGCAATCGCTTCATTTATCATTGCAAACGCAGCGGCTGCTATGGGAAGAAAAGTTAGCATGTTCTTCACTTTTTGGGGATTGAATGTTCTTCGTAAACCCGAAAAAAGTTCTGTTAAAAAGGACTTTATGTCCAAAATGTTTGGAATGATGATGCCTCGTGGCTCAACGAAACTTGGTTTATCTAATATGAACATGAGCGGAATGGGTGCCAAAATGATTAGAGGCGTTATGAAAAATAAAAACATTGACAGCCTTGAAGATTTAATCAAACTTGCACAATCTAACGGTGTTGAGCTCATCGCTTGCTCGATGAGTATGGACGTCATGGGAATTACACAAGAAGAACTTATGGACGGCGTAAAATTGGGTGGTGCGGCGGCAATGATTGCCAATGCAGAAGAATCCGATATGTCCCTGTTCATATAGTAACTAAATTGCAAAATGCCACGAGGTCCTTTTGGTTGGACTTCGTGGCATTTTTAAGTTAATCAGTTATTTAGTTACCTTTTTTAATAGGTTTAACTTTTTCTGATTATATGGGGGATAACGCAGAGGAATATCAAAATAACTCTTGTTTTTCAAGATACCCTTTTTATGCGAGAACAAATCAAAGCTGAATTTGCCATGATAACTGCCCATACCACTGCTACCAACTCCGCCAAAAGGCAAATGGTGATTGGCTAGGTGCATAATAACGTCATTGACACAACCACCGCCAAATGCTACACCATTCAGCACTTTTTCCACAAGTTCATGGTTTTCGCTAAATAGATAAAGTGCAAGTGGCTTGGGCTTATTTTTTAGTGTAGCGATGACATCATCTATCTTAGCATAGGAAATAATTGGCAGGATTGGTCCAAAGATTTCATCTTTCATGATTGCATCCTCAAACCCTGCCGTTATAAACATGGTCGGTTCAATTTTTCGCTTTTTGCCGTCAAATTTTCCACCTATTTTGTTTGTTTCATTGGCAATTAACCCTGTCAACCTATCGAAGTGATGTTGGTTGATAATCTTAGGATAATCCTCATTTTGGAGTGCGTTGTTATACATAAGAGTGATGTGTTTTTGTGCTGATTTGATAAATTCCTCTTTTACACTTTGGTCTATCAGCACATAATCGGGCGCAACACAGGTTTGACCTGAATTTAAATACTTGCCCCACACAATCCTTTTTGCTGCCAAATCAATGTTTGCACTTTTGTCAATGATACATGGACTTTTTCCGCCAAGCTCAAGCACAAGTGGAGTGACATTTTTGCTTGCAGCCTCCATTACAATTTTGCCCACGTTTTCACTTCCTGTGAAGAAAATAAAGTCATACTTTTGATTTAATATTTCATCATAGGAATATCTGTCACCAGTGCAATAGATATAGTCCTCATCGAATGTTTCACTTATAATCTTATCAATTGCATTAGACACATTTACGCTACTCTTAGACACCTTTAAGATAGCACAGTTGCCTGTTGCTATCGCCCCTACTAAGGGTGATAATGCCAATTGGAAAGGATAATTCCAAGGCGATAATATCAGTACAACTCCATATGGCTCGCTGTAAACATAGCTAGACGATGGAAAATGTGTAATTGGTGTTCTTACCCTTGTTGGTTTTTGCCATTTCTTTATGTTTTTCAATGCCACTTTTATCTCACCGAGCACTGTTTGAATTTCAGTCAAATAGGCTTCAGTTTCTGATTTATTCAAGTCTAATTTTAGCGCCTTATATATCAAATCCTCATTGCTTATGATTGCATCTCGCAATTTATTGAGCATTAATCTTCTGAACTCCACACTCTTTGTGGCATCACTGTTAAAAAAGTGGCGTTGCTTTTCTATCACTTTTTGCATTGTATCTCCTCCTTTGTGTATCGGTGCACTTATAAAATTTCACCCTATACAAATACTTGTAGGAAACGGCTATCAGCCGTTCCTCGGAGCGACTACTAGTCGCTCCCTACAAAATTTCTATTTTATATGATTTTCAAATCTATATCAATATAACAAGCTTAATCCAATTAAAAACATACCGCAATAATAGGTAAGCAAGTTAAAAAATCTAACTAGATGATGCTTTTTCTCGTAAAAGCGTAAAAACAGTATGATTACATCAGAAACTAAAAACAAGAATGAACCCACACATAATAAAACATTGCTTAATGATGCACCATTTATCAACACAAGGCTAATTCCTTTTGCAAAAAGCATCGCTACAAAAAAGGAATATACCAGCACAGCATTGCGTATTTTGCCAACATTCATTCTCACTAAAAAAAGAGTGAGAATAACAGCTAAGATAGGCAATATTAAGTCATATAACGAGAAAGGGACTTTCTTACTAAATGCCCATACAAAAACGATGTGACCGAGTAAAAATGAACATAGTCCACCTAAAAAAAGTTTGCTCGTGCCCGATTCATCTTCAAGTCCAAGCAAAACATCCCCACATAGGCAGAGGATAAACGCTGGGAGTACGGTAAAATAAAACGCCCATTGTCCAGTGACAAATCCGCCGTAAGTCGCAACCGCAATAAAGCCAACGCTGTTTATGAATTTTGCCAAAGCGTGATATTTCCCTAGATTAGGCAGGTAACAGGTCGCCATTAAAAATCCAAACGCTAGTATGTAGAAAGCTGATAATAATACCATAAAGTTTACCTCCGTCATATATTTAATATAGTATGTTAGATAAGCAAATTTTCTGTATTTTATTGAAATTAATTTTTCTATAGTATACCATATATTAAAGCAAAAAAGCTATATGTTTGGCAATAATCTGATACTGAACTGGAAGTAGATAGCCTACAAACGGCACAATATCGAAAATTTCTACCCCTATGAGATGTCACTTTATATGGAAAAGAGGCGCAAAAATGGAGGTGTGCCGCAAAACAGCTCACTTCCGTTTATTTACCTGAAAGATTTTCTCAAAATTGAGATTGCTTCATAGTATATTACAAATTATTTTAAAAAAAGTTGTCAGTATTAACCAACCGACAGTATTAATTTTAATGTTTCCTCAAACTTAATATCTTGTTCCTTTGTACGTTTACTATTACCCCTTAGTCTGCCACCTGCCATACGAATTTTTTTAGCTGTATGTCTTTGTAAAAGTAATGCGTCAATATTATCACTAGAATAAACCATACCGTTTTGGCTAATGGGCAATGCCCTTTTGGCAAGGCACATTGCAGATAAACCATAATCCTGTGTGATGACAACATCACCCTTACCCACCATATTTACAAGGGCAAAATCAACACTATCAGCACCCTTAGATACGGTAATTGTCCTTACACCCTCTCGTTCAAATACGTGTGAAGTGTCGCATAAAATGATACATTCCACCAAATATTTCTTTGCAACTTTGATTGTGATATCCACCACAGGACAACCGTCTGCATCAATATATATCTTCATGTTTTTTCCTTTTTTAAGTTTACAACTATAGTATTACCACTGATTAAAACTGCAAATTTCATCAAATTCTTTGCGTGATTTTTCTCTAATTTTTTCTTCTTTTGCATATCCAACAGCAACGACAAGCCTGATTTTAGCCTCAGTTGGAATAGACAAAAACTCTTTTATCGGCTCTTCTTGAAAAGAACCCATAATGCAAGTGGAAAGCCCAAGCTCAGTTGCAGAAAGCACAATATGTGCGGTTGATAACCCGATATCCATCTGTGCATAATGTTGGCTATCACAAGTTGCGCCCGCCATAAGTTTTGCTTTTGTTTCGCAAATAACGATAAAAGCTTGCACATTGTCTGTAAACTTATTTATTCCTCTACCTTGTAAAATAGACGGCATTTTTAGAAGTCTTTCCTTATCATC
>JBAQWI010000244.1:0-3088 GCA_049298835.1 Oscillospiraceae bacterium | reverse complement strand
ACAGAGTAGCCAGCCGCGGTCAGCTGTTCTAGTAAATAGTCAGCAAAAACACGACACGTCTGGTCTTAATAATGTTTTTAAACCGGATTTTAACACGGATTTTAACACGGATTTTAACACGGATTTTAACACGGATGTTTCGAGCCATGATGATTTTTCGAACAACATTTCTGTCCGTATTACTCCCAGGATTGAAGGTATATCTTCTAATGCAAAGTATTTTAATGGAAACAGTTCTACTCGTTCTTTGATTGACCTCTCCGTATTGCGCAATGTTCAAACAAAAACTAACTGTAATAAAAATACTCGATCATCATCTTCACGTTGTGGTCACCGAATTATTCTGCTCAATCCAACTAGTCTTGTTAAACCAGATGCGTATGAACAATTATCTGCAGAAATGATTTCATGCAACGTAGATATTGGATTGGTTACTGAAACTTGGATGAAACCTGGAAAGCATTGATGGTTATTCATTATTTCGATGTGATAGGACTAAAAGAAAGGGTGGCGGAGTGTGTGCTTTCGTTAAAGATTCAGTGAGACCCCAAAGATACGTTCCGGTTTCATTTGATGATGATGGATCGGGTTTTGAATATCTATGGTTTTGCTGCAAAGACAATTCTAACTATGAGTATTTTTATTGTGTACTTTACCATCCACCGAAACCAAATTATGACTCTCATGCTTTAATCAATAGATTGGTTTTGGAAATGGACGACATAGCTGTTAGTCACCCAGGTGCAGTGATTAATATTCTGGGAGATTTTAATAACCTGGATCATTTACGTTTAGATACTGAAGTAGGGCTAACTCAGATAGTCAAAGATATTACTCATGGCAATAGAATTTTGGACAAATTTTTTACCACACAACCTGAATTATTTCATATCTCTGTCAGATTATCTACAGTAAAAACTAAACATGCTGCTGTACTTGCAAACTGTATTGATGAGGTTATATCTCCTGTCACTCTTTCTAGCGATCGAACTGAAATTTTTTTCCCCGATGTTCGTGAGCAATTTGTGAATGCATTGCGAGTTGGGTTGCAAGATTATAACTGGGCAGCTGTTTATAATATTGATGATATTGATATGAAGTACAATGTATTTATGCAAATTATTGATGGCATGATCAAGCTGTACATTCCTTTCAAAAAAGTAACAAAGAGGCAATCTGATCCTTGGTTCGTTACTCCTCTTATTAAAAGCCTTTTGCGTAGGCGTAACTGTCTTTACCACCGTGGTCAAATCAATAATGCTGAAATTTTAGGAACCAAAATTAATAAACTTATTGCTGAAGTGCGCAGTAACTCTTTTGCAAAGGTTGAACCTGGAGATAGTGGCAAGTTATGGAAAATGATTCGCAATAAAACCAATTACAAAAATAATAACAGCCATATTCTTTCTTTACTTGGTCTTGATAGTGCTTTACTGGAAAATTTAAATAAGCATTTCTCAACTGTTGCAACTGACCCTGACTATTCATCTGAACGGATAGACAAGATTGTAAACGCCGCCCGTTTCAGATGTTCCAATGGGAGCGTTGGTTGTATTTCTGAATATGAGATCTACCAGAGTCTGAGTAAGGTAAAAAAGACTTCACCGGGCCCTGATGGAATTCCATATTGGCTATTAAAGGGTTGTGCCCTTGAACTAACTCCGGTTATTGCGCATCTGGTTAATTTCTCTTTTAGAGTTGGTATGGTTCCATCTGCTTGGAAGAGGGCCATAATAACTCCTGTTCCTAAGGTTAGCAATGTTGCTGACTACAATGGTTTCCAGGATCTTAGGCCAATCTCGGTCACCCCGATTCTTTGCAGAATGGTGGAAAGATTTGTTGTGAAACGATATCTTTGGCCTGCACTGGATAACCATGAAATGGACGACCAGTTTGCTTTTAGGCCGTCTGGTAGCACAACTGCGGCTTTGGTTTACCTCTTGCATCATGTTTACACCTTCTTTGAGCAAGGCAATGATTTTGTAAGATGTTTGATGATTGACTACAGTCGGGCGTTCGACGTGGTTGACCACCCCACTCTCTTGGAGGAATTGGCCTCCCTTGGACTTCCAGAAACTATATTTAGCTGGATAGCAGACTTCCTCTCGGGGAGGTCTCAGGCTGTCAAACACAATTCTTTGGTTTCTAGTTTTATGCCAATATCACGTAGCATTGTGCAGGGTTCTGGTCTCGGGCCGACTCTATACATTGCTTTAGCAAGGAAGCTTAAAACGTTGTCACCATGCAATAAGATTCCAAAGTATGCTGACGACACTAGCTTGCTAGTGCCCCAGCATACTGACTGCTCGCTTGAGCTTGAACTCAAACATGTTTTGGACTGGTCGGAAAAGAATAAGCTTATTTTAAATACTAAGAAGACCAAGGAAATAATTTTTTGGCGATCAAACAAAACAGCAAACAAATTTGATATTCCATTGATACCAGGCATCGAGCGAGTTACCCAAGCAAAATTACTTGGTGTTATTCTTACAAGTTCATTGAACTGGACCTCTCATATTGATTACATTTTGTCTATTGCTGCGCAAAGATTCTATCTTATTAACAAATTAAAACAAATGTCGCTTGGTATTAACTCTCTTAGTGTGGTTTTTGGTGCACTTGTTATATCACGTATTACGTATGCACTTCCTGCATTTGCTGGCAACCTATTGCAATCTGATATTAATCGCATTGATGCAATGCTGCGCAAAGCGCGCCGCTGGTGTATTACCAATTCTGATGCTCATTTTGATCTGCTTTCGATTCAAGCAGATAGCTCACTCTGGAGCAAATTACAACATTCTAGTCACTGTCTCCATCAATTACTCCCTCCCAAAAAGGAAATTTCTGCACATAATTTACGCACTAGGTCGTCTCAACATAATCTTCCGTTGATAAAAAGTGACAAATTGCTAAATTCTTTTGTTATTAGAAATGCTTGTTGACTTTTATTTAATTCATTCATATATTTTTAACTCGGTCTGTCTGCATGTATAGTTTAGTCTACTTATTTTATTGTTTTACTATTTGTATTGTAAACATAATGCGCCTGTCATTTTGTTGATTAAAAGGCTACTTACTTACTTAC
>JBAQWI010000243.1:0-1513 GCA_049298835.1 Oscillospiraceae bacterium | reverse complement strand
ACTTGTAATGTTCTTGTATTTCACTTATTATAATAATAATTATATTCTTTTATTTTCATATCCGACAAACCGCAGATACATACACAAGGATAATACTAAGGTTATATTTATAATACAAAGTGTACACGAGAGTTAATTATGCACAAAACATTTACAAGACTCGATTAAAAAAGTTTCTATTGTCAAGGACAGGAAGGGTAAATGAATGCCCTCTAGTATTTCTTAGTTCGTAATTGTTTTGTTTCTTTAGTATCAAAAATTTATGGAGGACGTGGTTACTATTGCACGCTACTTTTTTGAACAATCTTTGGTCAGCATGTTCACACAGTTCCTCGAAGGTTCGCCCATCCTTTGGGTAAAACTGTAGTTTCTTTGCTCTTCTAAGGAAGGAGTTTATCCGATCCCGGTCTTCCATGCTAGTCAGCCCCCACCAGGCAGGAGAAGCAAAGATCAGCTTAGAGATGATTTTTGAACGAAAAACCTCCTGTAATCCATGAATTGATAATCCATGATGCTTGAGCAAGTTAATGGCATATAGCTTATTAGTGCATTCAGAGAGAAGAGTGTCAACGTGAATTTTCATCGAGAGATTGTCTTTCATTATTACACCTAAAATTCTCATTTGCGTTACTCTGTCAATTCCATCCTCTGTAGCAGGCCAGGTTGTTGTCTTCAATTTCTTGGTTGTACTAAAAATCATCTCTTTAGTCTTTTTTTTATTCAGAGACAAGTTATTGTCCAAAGCCCACGATTCTATGTTTTCAATTTCACACCGGATGTCTCCATAATTATCTATGTTCATCGTCAAATTAACATCGTCCGCAAATTTGTGCATTCTTGTCCGTTCTCTATTCACAGGAGCGAGATCAGATGCTGCAACCGAAAAGGCGGCAGGGCCTAAACAAGATCCCTGCACTACACTGGAATTAATAGCCATCATATCAGATCTTTCTCCTTTGAATTTCGTAGAATGCTCTCTATTTTCAAGGTAAGAACGTATCCAATTGTAAATAACGACATCAGTTCCCAGAAGATCAATCTTGTCCAATAGAGTTTTGTGCCTCACCCTATCGAAAGCTTTACTAAAATCTACCGAGATGAGTACAGCAGAAGAGCCCTGTCTAAGTATTTCAGTGATACTATCAATGATGGCGATAAGAGCAGCAGTCACCGAGCCGGACGGTCTGAAGGCATACTGATCCGAAAAATCCAATCCCACAGGTGGATCACTCATCAAAGGATAGATGCTTTCGTTGACTATAACTTGTTCCAACTTCCTGGACAGAACAGAGGTCACCGAAATTGGCCTAAAGTCAACTTCTCCCTCAGGATTGGACACCTTAGCCACCGGCGTAATAATCGCACTTTTCCACTGGGTTGGCACAATACCAGTGTTGACAGACAATGAATACACATGCGCCAGTGATTTGGAGATGAACGGAGCTGCCAACCGAAAAAACCAAACGGGTACTTCGTCCGGCCCCGTTGATGTGAATTTTAGATTGTCCAAAAT
>JBAQWI010000242.1:0-3020 GCA_049298835.1 Oscillospiraceae bacterium | reverse complement strand
CATCTCCTTTTTCTTCCCAAGGCAATCTAACTCTTGAGACGTTACTGACTATGCATTAATTATCCAATAAATCCTCATATTAGAAATTATACAACAATAACTTCCAGAAAAACAAAAAAACCCTTTTGGGTTTTATCGAATCTTGCTTCAAAAGAGTTAGTATTAAATTATATAATATAACTAATATTTAGAGATCTCTGCAATTGCAGTTTCCAGATGTCCCTGATTTACTGTAATTGACCCCTCCAAAACACTTGATTTAGCAGCATTTTCTGCTATTTGAACAATACTAGCCGCAGAATATCCTTTTACTTTTTCGATAATCATTTCCCAATTAACTTTTTGACAAACATTAAAAGCAGACAAAGTAATCTTAAACAAATTTAAGCTTTCCTTTTCTGTTGGTCTAATAATTTCGATAACTTCGTCAAATCTTCTAAACAATGCTTTATCTAATGAATTTTCTAAATTGGTGGTCGCTACCAATAAGCCGGGAGCATCATATTCATCTAGTAGCATTAAAAGCATATTCACTATTCTTGGGATTTCCCCAACATCTTGGCCTAATGATCTTGACTTACCAATAAAATCACACTCATCCAATAGCAGCACACAAGGTTTCATGGTGCTAGCTTCAAATATCGACCTCAAATTAGCAGCAGACTCTCCAAAATATGAAGAAATAATTGCATCGAATTTAACCTTCATTAAAGGCAAACCCAAATTCCAAGCTAGTCTTTCTGCTCCTAACGTCTTGCCACAACCAGGAGGTCCGTAGAATAATATTTTTGTTCGTGGCTTTAAATTATGTTTTTTTAAACGCTCTCTAGCCGAATATTCCTTTTCAATCTTATCAAAGCGTTTTTCCAACTCTAAAGGCAATACCATATGGTGCTTTAATTTGTCTCTTGTTACTATAGTCGCTAGTTCTTGGTTGTACCGTCTACTAACAGGAAGTGTTGACATCCCCTTAATTAGGGTGTTGCTATCATTTATTTTATCATTATTAGTAGTTGATAAATAAGCAGAGGTCATTGTATCCTCTAATTGCTTTGCTAATTTATCATGTCCTTTTGTACGTTCTTCTTCAATAATTATATGTGCAATTTGATTTAAGGATGGTAAATCACTATTTGATATTGATTGAATTAGTTTATTTAAAAGCTTTGCATTCATGATTGTCATCCTTTCAAGGCAAAGTCATCATACCAATTGTTACCCTTTTTGCGCATATAATGATAAATTGTATGCACTCACCATAAACAATGTTCTTTTTATTTTACCTCAAATGATGTCTATCATGCAAAATCAAACCGCCCCATCCAATAGCATTAGCATTATTCATTAAGACTTCTCAACTTAGTTAATAAAATTGATATGAGAAATAACTCAACAATTTTATTACTACATATTTGTTGCCCATCCGTCAATGGTCTTCCCCCAAGTGACTTAGAGACTGTCTTTTTATAATTATATTCTATTTTTAAATAAGCAAATTCATCTTTCAACGATACATAATAAGGGTCATTTTTTTCAGAAAGAGCCATCTGATTTCTATCAATCAAATGAATGGGGACACCAAATTTTTTAGCAATATTACATGACTGCCATTGTATAAATTCTCCATACGATGATTCTGGGTTTTCTTTGATTTGCTCTAATGTTAAACCATATCTTAAAAATTTTCCTTTATAAAATTCAATCATATTTTTAGACCAATATGTTCCAATATTCCAACAAACAACGACATCTAACGATACCACATAAAGATTCTTGAGGAAATCTGCATCACAAACATCTGCTAATACAAATATAACTTTGCAATTATTAATTTCATCTATTAATGCGCCACAAATATATCCATTACTTTCCATAAGCGCCTTTGCTTTTTCAAGACAATATTCGTTTTTTTCTATAGCAATTACTTTATGGCCATGTTCAACCAAAGATAATGTACTATGACCTGTACCGCACCCTATTTCAAGAACGGTATTATATTGTTCTATTTGATTACACATCCAAGCATAATCTTTATTATTGTAGAAGAACACCGAGCTTTCTGCCCATTGTTCTGCGTACCTTTTTCTTTCCCCTGTTTCCAAAGCACATTATCCCTTCTCCATTGATTAGAAATACAGCCTACAATTATTTACCTTAAAGTAGGTTAGTTCCAACTTCGCCTAAATGGATATTAAACGAGATCCGTTATTATCCTCTCTCTAACTTTCTATATGTTTCCTAAATCTTCCTTCTTTCTTTGGCGAACTACATTCAAATATAATCCTATAAAATATAAAAGCCAGAGCGTTAAAATACGTTCTGGCAAGATATATTTTTTCTCTGAACAAATTAAAGAGTTTACATAGCTTTCACCTGAGCTATTTAATAAGTTATAAGTTTATAATTTATCCTTTAGCCTACTATGTCAGTTAATGTCCATCTATCTATATATTTCAAATGAACTATTGGTCTCAATGAATTCTTTGTCAACTTCAAACCCGGCCATTTGCAACAATCTCAGTGTATTTCTAGGCCCACTACCAGAATAACCTGCTGTACATTCACCATTTATTCGTATTTCTTCTTCTTTAAACCAAGTTGTAATGGAAAAATTCACCGTGGAATTTAAGTCAGGCGTGACGGTGGATGTAATTGAATAAGATGAAAAGAAATCAAGGCACTCTACGCAATTGCGACGTAGGGTGCCTTGATTTCGCGAGTAAACTTATTAAATCCAGTGTTTATACGGCAAGTAAATGTAAGTACTATCTAGTGATGTAATGCCCGTCCCTTGGATTGTCATTAGATTTGAACCGATAATGTAACTAGTTTCAAATGCCTACCATAATAGCAAATAAGAACCCGCAATTCTCATTCATCTAAGTTCTTGCCACGAGGATACGGCTCTTTATCTTTCCATTTCGTGCCTTCTTTTGTGTGATAATGCTGTCCGTGCCCGTTTACAATGTGTTTGCTCGGCGAAGAGCGTTCTGTTATATCTTTGTTTGTGCTATCAGGAT
>JBAQWI010000241.1:0-4717 GCA_049298835.1 Oscillospiraceae bacterium | reverse complement strand
CACACGAGGACAAAGTATGTAATCACGATAGATTTCTTCAGAAAATGTAGTTTTATACTTTAGAGCATATTGCAAGTGTTCCTCTAAAATTTCAGCAGTACTATCAGATAAATCCTTTGTCTTTAGAGAACTTAACAGCAATACACGTTGGTCAAGTTCCCCGTCTGCTCGCAGAAATTTTTCAATTTCATTGTGATTTCCATTGGCATATGCAATCAACTCTGCAATCTTATCTTGATTAGAAGTGAATGTTTTGCCAAACTCTTTTGCTTTATCGCCATGCAAAAAAGTAGCGATATATGCCTTACGAATTTCAACCGCTTGTGATATTTTTTCATCATGCACTGCCTGCATTTCCTTTGTGATTTCAGGGTCGTTCACTGGCAATGCTTCAGGAGCACACAAATCTAATTCTACACTTTGAGTTTCGCTAGTGACAGCTTGACTCCAGTCAAACACAACTTCATCATTACATTGGCGCATATCAATTTTACGGTTAATAAATTTGCCATCCTTATTAATATGGATAAATAAATCTCCTAGTCCTGTTTGAAAATTTGCTGTACCATTTTCATTTGTTTTCACCACGGCAAGTGGAAATAATTCCGCATAATTTATGAGCTCAAACCTCACCTCTGCTCCTTGTACAGGAGTGTTGTCTTTGTCAATTACCTTGATGCACAAAGCCTTCGTGGTGGTGTAGTTCTCTAAAATATTAATTTGAGTCATAACTGGAGATTGATTTGTAATGTATGGTTCATTCACAATATTAGAGAACACCCTAGCGTGTATCAGCATTGCACGCTGTGCGGGAGAAACAAACCAACCCTTATTCATTACAGGTTCAGGCTCACAAGCACCAAGGAAGCTCCATTTGCCATCCACCCATACTTCAACCCAAGCATGGTTATCGTCGCAATGCGCCCATCTTGGAGTGTAACACTGACGTGATGGAATGCCCACACTGCGTAACGCAGCCACTAAAAATGCTGACTCCTCACCACAACGACCAAACGCATTCCTTATAATACCCAAAGGCGAAATTGTGCGTGAATTAGTAGCTTGATAGGTAGCCTTTTCAAAGCACCAATAGTTCACTTCAATAGCGGCTTGCATCATAGATAGA
Organism: Oscillospiraceae bacterium; assembly: GCA_049298835.1. Classification (GTDB taxonomy): domain Bacteria; phylum Bacillota; class Clostridia; order Oscillospirales; family Ruminococcaceae; genus Paludihabitans. Next base: position 3,591 of record JBAQWI010000241.1, on the reverse strand, counting down.
TTTCTTATACGTGGGAAAAGCTCATTGAAAAACAATTCTCGACAATCGACTATATCCTCGTTATTTAGACGATAGGACAAAACATAGTTCAAAAATAGTTCTCCAGTTACATCCTTGCCCCAAGGTAATAACAATTTCGCCGACAAGGTATCTCTTATACTTTTAAGAAACAGTGACATATCATAGGATGCAATATCGCCAATTGGCATATATGCATAAATAAATTTCATGCATATGCTTTCTATCTCGTTACAACTAACAGGGATTTCAAGCTGTTTAGATATGCGTGTTTGAGCTTTAATATAATCCTCATTTAGTTTTTGTATTTGTTCATTGGTAAACAAATCTTTTAAATTATTGATAATTATCTTCTCCTTGTAGGAATACAAGAGTTGTATTCTAACCTTTATTAAGTGTTGTTGTATTCTTTAAACAATTTCTTCATATTTATCATATCGACTTTGTGCAATTTTGTAAAGGACTTGAAAATATAATGAAATGTTGGTTATTTTTACACTATAATCTGTTCATAACCATTCAAGAAAAATCAAAACAGCCTAAAATAGTTGTTAAAAATTCAAGAATTTAACAATCAATTTACACAAAATAATAACGCAACCAATTCTTCCAAAAAGTCAAATAACATACCAAAGGTATGTCTTAACTTTCATTCACCAAATGAAGTCCTGGTAGATTATTTAGGTGTAATGTATGCTACATTATATTTTTTTGGAGTACCTGCCACGCATCATTGTGTTTTCAACAAGTATACAAAATTCGTACAGGTCATTTTGTTGACAAACTAAATTTCGAGTTGTATTATAATGTTATATTAAATGTAATATATTAACATAAAATCAAATCATTGGAGGCTACTATGGAGGATACAACAATAAAGCAACTGACACAACGCATCCAAACCAATATAGGTGAGGTTATCATTGGAAAAGATGACGTAATACGCAAACTCTTGGTGGGTATCTTGTGTGGCGGTCACATATTGCTGGAAGATGTTCCAGGTACAGGCAAAACAAGCCTTGCAAAGGCGTTGGCAAAATCTGTTGGATGTATGTTTAAACGTGTGCAATTTACACCAGATTTGTTGCCCTCTGATATTATTGGTATGAATTATTACCAGCAAAAACAAGAGGTTTTCTTGTTGAGGCAAGGTCCCGTGTTTACCAATATCCTGCTAGCTGACGAAATTAATCGTGCCACACCACGCACACAGTCCAGCCTACTTGAATGTATGGAAGAACATCAAGTTACCATTGATGGTACAACTTATTCGTTAGAAGAACCATTTATCGTAATTGCAACACAAAACCCCATTGAAACGCAGGGTACTTTCCCTCTTCCAGAAGCTCAACTAGACCGCTTTTTTATAAGGCTTGCTGTTGGCTATCCATCAAATGAAAGTGAGCAGGATATTCTTAAACGCTATATACTGCAAAGTCCTTTGGCTAAAATTGGCACTGTTGTTTCAAAAGAAGAACTCATAGAAGCTAAGCGCATGGTACGCAACGTTGCCGTTAGCAATGCTGTGCGGGAATATATCATTGCCATTGTTGATGCCACTCGCAATAATGTTCAAATTAAACTAGGCGTCAGCCCTCGTGGTTCGCTTGCTTTAATGAGAGCATCCCAAGGCTTTGCAGCGATTGAGGGACGAGATTATGTCCTACCCGATGATGTGAAAACTATGGCAATTGATGTGTTTTCGCATCGCATCATCTGCCACGGTTCTAATGTTTTACGGCAAGAAACGATATCAGCTGATATCATTCAGCAAATTTTAGAACAGGTCGAGGTGCCTATTCCTTAAATAAATATGAATTTAAAGAACAGGGGTAGCAAAATGGAATTGGTTATTTTAACTTGTGTCGTTTGGCTAATGCCATTCATCCACAACTGGCTCTATAAAAAATTTATGTTCCATGGATTTACCTATCGCTGTCATTTTTCAGCAAATGAAGTCTATGAAGGCGATGAAATCGAACTAATTGAAGAGCTTATCAATGCAAAATTTTTACCCATGCCCTGGCTGAAAACTGATTTTACTCTTTCAAAATGGCTTGATATTGCTGGAACACGCTCGGTTGTTACCGATAAGGTGCGATTTTTCTCCAGTTTTTTTATGCTCAAACATCACCATAGTGTCACTCGTTCATGGAAGGTAAAATGTATGCAGCGGGGAGTTTTTCCTATTAATAGGATTATTGTAGTTGCTTCCGATCTATTTGGGAATCACATTCAATCATTGGCATTTCCAGTGAACATTTCAATTACCGTACTTCCAAATCCTACCAAACTTGATTCTTTTTCTTGTACACCTATCTCTCCTTTTGGCTACACACCTACACGCAGAGGTCTTATAACCAATCCATTTGAGACAATTGGTGCCCGTGAATATACGCAACATGATTCTATGAACAAAATTGACTGGCTAGCTACTGCACGTACAAAAAAACTAATGGTTCGGGAAAACACCTTTTTCACAAACCCCAATTTAATAGTTATATTAAATATGCAATCAAGGCAAAGTGAACGGGACGCAGTGCTTGATGAGGCAAATGTGGAGAATGCTATTCGTGTTTGTGCAGGACTGTTTTATCAAACTATGAAGGATGATATCCCTGTTCGTTTCTTCGCTAACACATCTTTCAATGGTACAAACTATGTTAGTACCATGTCTGGATTTGGCAAAGAGCATACAAGAGATCTTTTGCGAGTGCTTGCGGCACTTCCCCTACGCAACACCCATGAATTCTCAAATTTTCTTACACATATATCAGGAGATCTAAAGGGATCTGATATCGTCGTTGTAACAGCCTATATTTGTGATGAAATGAAAGAAGCTCTCGCTGTCCATCAAAATGTAACAATAATCACTACCGGATATTTCGATGGCGTACCCCCAAACTGTGAACTGTACGACCTTTATCCTTTTTTCAATACAACAGCACCCAAAAACTAATGTAAGTTATGATACGATAATTATCCAAGGGAGGTAGACCATGAGTGAAAAACTAAATACAACAGCACGATATTTTGCTTGTCTTTCCATCCTTTTGGCAGTTTATCCAATTGTTTGCTTGTTGGACGGTTATTTGTCTCGCCAAACTGCTTTGTTAGATACTGCCTTTTTGGTATTGGTTGGTGTACTCACATTTAGCCTTCGTGACACCATTTTGCATCGTGAGCTAAATTCTATTTGGTGGAAACTTTTGTTAACTGTGTTTATCATTTTTTCACTTATAATAACTTTTCTGTTTTTAAAGATAAATTCACTTGTTATCATTATAATTGGTAGTGTTTGCATAATCTTGATTGGAATTTTAGGTCTTTTACTCACAGGAAGAGAGCCTGTATCAATGCTATCAAGACGTGTATTGATGTGGATTACTGGCATTGATTTACTCGGTTATTTTCTATGCTTTGTGTTAGAATATTCGGTAAACCTTTGGCTAACTATTCTGTTTTACACATTCACGTTTTTTCTTCATTTTGTTTTACGTAACCAAGCAAATTTAGAAGAGCTTACTACTCGTCGTCATTATCCTTTGGAATTTCTTCCTAAAAAAATACGCT
>JBAQWI010000240.1:0-11368 GCA_049298835.1 Oscillospiraceae bacterium | reverse complement strand
CTTAAAGGCTGTTGAATTACTGGAAGTTCTGAAAGTGTTTTTAGACATTCCTAACTGTGTCTATGTTTTGGCCTGCGATTATCATGTGATAACAATGGGTCTAAAAGAAAAACTAGGTGCCTCAGTTGATGAACTTAAAGGAAAAAGCTTTTTTGATAAGATTATTCAATTACCGTTCAGTATGCCTTTAGGACTTTATGATGCAAGGAAATATATAAAACACCTGTTGGACAAAATTAAGCTTGAATATAACGACAATGATCTTGACATCTATTCTGAAATGGTGAATTATTCAGTGCGTTTCAATCCGAGAAGTCTGAAAAGGCTTTTTAACTCTATGCTCTTATTAAAACTGGTAGCAGAAAATAAAGGTCTCTTTGATATAAATGATAATACAGCTAGCAAACAGGAGAAATTAAGAATTATTTTTGGTGTGTTATGTTTGCAAATGGCATATGAACCTGTTTACAATTATCTGCTTAAGAATTGCCAATCTATTACCAGTGAATTCTTCGAAATCTTTAGTGATGAGCTTAATGGTGAAGCATACGATAATCTCATTGCAGATGACATTGATTTTAAAAATGCACTGATCGATATAAGTAATGTTGATGGGGCTCTCCAAGAACGTTTAAAAAGGTTTTTTACTATTCTTGGACAGGGCATTCAACTGGATTCAGACGGAAATGGAGAAGTAATTACTGAGAGTGAAATGGAAAACTTTAAGGCTATTTTGTCGTTCTCATCAGTTACTTCTACGGTTGAAACACCCCAAATACAAAAGGTATCACCCCGCGGGGAAGAATACAGTATGCTTTGGACGGAATTAAACGGCAGAATCCAAAATGCTATTGAGAACCCCAAATTTGCAAAACTCGGCACATATCCGAGTACGGAAATATTTTTTAGCAAAAAGAAATCAGTTTATTTTCAATGGGCGTTTCGTGGGCGCCCTAGAAGCAGTTTTTGTTGTGAACTGCATTTTGAATGGAATTCACTTCCGGAGGAATCGAAAAGTATTTTCCGAAAAATCGTTCACAGGAAAGACGAACTTGAACAGAAGCTTGGACAACCTCTGATCATCCAGGAAGAATGGCGGAAAAACATTAGTAGAATATATATAGAATTGAATGAGGGCCAAATTACTGAACCACTCAAGGACTGGGCAATAGGTAAAATGGTTATTTTGTATGAAACCCTGGTTCCCCAACTAAAAGAATCAGGTTTTTAGATTTAGATAAGAACATTATAGCCTTTTTTTGTGTATCCAATTTTTATTGAAGGTCCATATGAAGCTGTCTAAAAAGTGATTCGCTAGGACGGGACCAGTCAAGGCCGAAGCTTAGCGGAGTCCAGCTCGGCTATTTGTTTCCTAACTTGCGCGCCGTCGGCGCGGGATGAGAATCAAGCTATCAAGTTGGGTGGTTTCCATAATCCTCTGTTATCGGATGGTGGCGGGGAGGATCAGACGATAAATTTCGGTGTTGTTTAATTCATGGATCCGAGTGAAGATACGCGTATTCACTGGACTCGTGAATACTTGGAAAGATCCAAGCTAGCCTATGCTGAAGCTGGTGGAACTTATACCTTATCAAAATCAGAAGAAAACAAAATATTCAACTAAGCGCTTCGGATACATGGTGTGTGATGGTACGCAGTGAGAGTTGGAATTTGAATAAAACAATGGCCATAAACCGGTAAGATTTGATGGTGATAACTCATACCCGTATAACTTCGATAAGTTCCAGATGTTATTTGGCATTGACGATACTGATGAGGATGAGTAAATTCGATATTTTGGCAAAATACATACCTATAATCCAGGCGGACAGCATTGGTGAATGGGTTATTGATAAAGAAAACGATGGAACGCCGGAGCATCCGATACAGATGCCTTTTGTGGGTTATTTCGAAATGGTGCATAACTTCATCGACGATGTTTACACCTTTGAAGAAAGTAATAAAGATATGGAGCTTACCCGCTATGGAGATATTCTCAAAGATAACGGCCTTGAATGGGGTACGCAATCTATGAAGAATGCTGACGTCTCAAATTTGAATGTACAATGTGTGCTTGCGCTTATTATGGGTGCTGTTAGAGCCGAGCGCTTTTGCGATGGTGCATTATTGGATTTCTTTAAGAGTGACTGCATATTGAAGTGGCTTGAAAGATTAAACAGTATTGAGTAAAGGGGGCTAGACTTTGGATATTAGCAAAATGAAAGCTCTACCGTATGATGAGCTGCGTGCTTTATATAGAAACTTCCTACATAGCCAGAACATTTCAAAAGCAACAATCAATACTGCATATGTGGACACCTTCTACCTTTGGAGGAAAGGAAGCAAAGACCTGTTCTGGAATGCGGTGACCGCTACTGATTTTGAGACTGAGGCAAAGAATGCATTAATAAAGGCTCTTTCTGAGAACTCGACTGGTAATGTTAATTCACTTGTTAATGGTTACTTGTCTCATCTAAGAAGGTTCCGTTTATTCTTAGCTTCTGATGGAACCGCCGAGCCATCTGCGTTTAAGCAGGAAAAGACTACTAAGCATGCATATACTCGTAAGAAGAAAATGGATGTGGATGTTCCTTATCCATCAATCAAGCAGGTTGAGTTTTATCTTGAAAAGTGGGACGGCCTTGAGAACTACCACCTGCAGGAGGATGCACTTAATAAACTGTTCTTTGAGTTATGCCCGAAGAATACAGACGTTATCGATGTTCTTTTAAAGGCATCAACACTTAACGATTTTTATAGTACGAACATTTTCTCAATCTATCCAGTGGCTAAGCACATATGCGCTCTGGACATTGATGCGAGACTTAAAGCCGGTGATGTTACCCTGGTTGGAGAAATCCAGTATGTAACTATCGGTGATACAGAGAAGAATTTTTACTCCTTTGCCTCAAAGTATTGTAGCCATCACAATCCACTCGATTATCCGATTTATGATAGCTACGTCGATGAGGTGCTTCGCTATTTTAGAAATCGTGATAGCTTCTCAGATTTCCAAGATGGCGATTTGAAGGACTATGTTAAATTCAACGGTATACTGATTGATTTTCGTGCCTTCTATGGCTTGGATAAATATAACCTGAAGCAAATTGACCAGTATGTTTGGCAGCTTGGGAAGGATTACTTCCCGAAGAATTACGGAAAGAAAAAACAAGGAGACAAGTAGTTATGAAGATTCATTATTTCCAGAGATACCATGAGAAAGAAAATGTTGCTACAGCAAATACGATGTTGCTATTGTCTCGGCTTTATTCATATTCTTCAGATAAGTTCTTTCGCTTTTTGAAATCTGAGTTCTTTTCTGACTCCTTTGAACCAGAGATAGTTTTCAATTTACAGGAAAAAAGTATCGAGAGTATTCCGGATGCTACTATCACACAGGAGAGCTTCAAAATTGTAGTTGAGACTAAAATGTCTGACTGGTTTTATTCAGATCAGCTGCTGCGCCATTTGAAGTCTTTTAGTGATGAAAAATATAAAGTGATGATTACTTTGGCACCAGAATTGATGAATTCAGATAAGAAAAAAGAATTCGAAGAGCATCTGAAGGAATATAACGCCACACAGACTTATCCGGTAATGCATGTTAATACTATCTTCGAACGGATTGTCGATGCGATACGGGATGTTATCGATGACAGAGATTATGAAATGCAAGAGGTTTTGGATGATTACCTGAATTACTGCTATAAAGACAAGTTAATTATTGTCTCAGATTCGTGGAAACGTATGAGGGTTCAACTTGCCGGTACAACATTTGATTTTAATGTTAATGAAAACCTCTACTACGATAACATTGATCGTGGTTTTAGCGCCCATGATTATCTAGGGCTATACAAAGAAAAAAGTGTAAGAGCCATTGGAAAAATCACTGCAATCATCACAGCAGTTACAACTGAAACTGGCATGGAGTATAAAAATGAACTTGGGGATCTGACCGATGAAAGAAAGCAGCAAATAAACCGAGCTATAGAAGATGGAAAAAACTATGGCTATGAGTTAGATGCCACCAGATACTTTTTTGTAGACAAATTTTATGAAACTGACTTTAAGAAGATAACGCCAAGAGCACCAATGGGTTCACGAGTATTTGATTTGACACAAATTCTGGAGACAGAGAAGTTGCCTGAAACACAGGAGATTGCTGAGTTACTTAATGCTAAGACATGGGGTTAAATACGGAGCTATTGAAATAAAAATATGTGAGGAATTAAGATGAATGGCGAAGATACGAAAATGGAAGTGAGATCTGGTACAGGGCCATGTGAAATCGTTGAAAGCGAAAAGAAGGAACTTAGTATCTTGGTCACAGAAGAAGATAAATACGGAATGGATATTACTAAAATGAGTAATTTCTTTGAAGTATACATCCAGCAGTTGTCGTGCGAACTGAGCTCAAATACTATGGTTGATGTACTTAGGAATATTCCGGTCGCTGACATTGGTATCATCAACGATGTGGTTCGGCATGCAGAAGTGATGATGGACGGAAAATATGGATATGTTCCGGATTTTGATAGTCTGCCTCAAGATATTAAGACTAAATTACAAAAAGGCATATATAAAATCGGTGAGTCAAAACAAGTTGATGGGAACATGCGAGCTGTCATTGTGGATGGAAACGATGTTAGAGTAAAGGACATCACTCTCAAATGGGCAAAGAATAATCCCGGTACAGTGGAAGCAATTGGCAGTATCATTAATCAGGCGCAGATGCGCCAAATATACGCAAAGCTTGATGATATACAGGAATTACAAAGCTACCAGATTGATAGAGATAGGGACCGAGATATTGTAACTCCCTTTTTGAACGCAAGAAGCTATATTCTAAGAGCACAGCATAGTGAATTACTGGAAGATAGAAAGGATTGCCTGAAAAGAGCAATCGATGAGCTTACTTCTGCTATAAATGCTGTTTACTCAGACTTGGCCACATCTTCAGAGCATCTTGCAAAATTAACAAGACGGCCTATATTCCAACGCCCGAGCCAGATTAGGAATTACATGGGATACTTGACTCTTGACCTTCAATTGGCCACAATATTTGTTGGTGTCCAGATGCACGTGTTTGACTACCTTGGAGATAAATCAGGTTCAAAGCTAGCCTTAGAAGGATACCAACATGTTATGCAGGATTTCTTCACAAAGAGTATTAATCAGAAAAATCAATCTGCTGCTATATTGATTCATCAATACTACCCATACAACGAGAACAATCGTAATTGTTGGATGGAATTAGCTGCCGACATGAAGCCGATATTGCAAGCTGGTACAAAATCTATAGAAGGTAAAGAGATACTTTTAGTATCAGTTGAAGGTACAGAAAATGAAGAAGAAAACTGATAAAGAAGAGAAAATATGCTGGGCTTGCAAGAGAACACTTATAGAAGAAAGTAAACTAGGCCTGTGCCCTGACTGTGTAAATAAGTATGGTACGCCAGCTGCCGCAGCTGGTGCATTAGGACTTGGATTATTAGGTAGACAAGCATTGAAGCACAGTGGGAAGGCTGTAAAAATTGTAGCCAACGTGATAAGACACATTAAATAAAGTCTAGTTAAGGTGGAGATGTGATGTATAAATTAAAAAAGTGTGCTCTATGTGGTGCAGAGACTAACTTGGAGTTGAGCCACATCGTTCCGAAAATGGTTATGCGGACGCTTAAGAAAACCGCTGCAGGCAACATCAGGAATTATGAAAATCCGAATATCCCTGCCCAGGATAGCGAAAAGCATTATATGCTCTGTGGGAAATGTGAGGATTTATTCAGCGAAAAAGAGACGTACTTTGCGAACACTCTCTTTCACCCATATATAAAAAAGGAAAAGGCGAAATTTGATTACGACAGCAAGCTTTTCTATTTCCTCACGTCCTTGAGCTGGAGAAGCCTTTACTTAGATCTGATCGACTTCACAGAAAACCATGTGGTCGGCATTGATGCCTTGGAACACTTAATAGCTTGTGAAAAGATTATGAAAGACTATCTGCTTAACAGCCGGAACAATATCGAAGCCACCGAGCATCACATATTTTTCTTTGATGAGATAAGGGAAATCACAGGCAATACTGAGATGGCTGAATTAAGACCACATGTAACATTCCACAGAGGCATAATCAGCTATACCTTTTGCTTCGAGGATGATGGCACATATGGAACCATTACGAATATGATGGGTATCGTACTCATTACCCTTTATAAAAAAGGAAGTCGGGAAAAATGGGAAAGGACACAAATTCTAAACGGTATCGGCAGTATCGAAGCAAAAGACCAGCGAATAACCAGTGTAGTCGGAAACGAATTCACAAATATCCTAAAAACAGCTCAGTCTGCCTCGAATTCCATAAGTGAAAAGCAAATGGAAAAAATCGTTGAGAACCTAAAAAATAAGGCAGACAAAATAAAAGACTATCCGGTATTCCAAGATTGGCTGAGCGACCGTGAGTTGCATAAGAAATAAGGTGTAACATTGACATGTTTCCGAGGACCTCGAAACCGTTGATCCGTTTCCACGAACCTCGGAAAAGCCAAAATTCAGTTGACCTGTTTCCACGTACGTAAAGTATCAAAAATTGACTCAAGACATCATTTAGGGCAACTCGGGCCAAGTGGAGTGCGTGGTATTGATTTCCGCCAACTCATTCTCACCAAGATTCCAGTTGGTTAACGTGTCCGTGTATGGGACTACTGACTACTGTTTAACAACAAATGTTTGCGAATTTGGAGGTGGGCGTTTGCTTCAGGATAATCAGGAAAACAAAGTTCAGTTCTGCCGCGAACTTGGTGCAATAGTTTATGAGATACTAAGTAACAGTAAAAGCCTGTTATCTGTCTGCCACGAGCTGTTGGAGATGTATAAGCCAAAAACGCGAGAAGAAGCTGATAAGTTTTACCTTTTGAGATTCGAATTGCCAGATCCTTTGGGCTTGTTGTGTGAACTTCGAAAAATAAATATACCGGACGATGATGAATTCTATGATTTAGTTGCACCACTAAGGGATATGACCCATGATGTTGCAACCCGTATGGTTAGCGCCATTGTAATATTCAACGACATCATTACAATGTATGTGGAACCCTACGATAATGATATGTATATTCATCTTTACCTTACTATGTTGATACCTGTATCAGATAGAATTTCCTATATGCGTGAGAAACTGAATAAACTTCACTACGAGATAGGCCAGCTATGGCCAGATCTGTTAGTATTGGACGATGATACATATGAAGATGAAGAAGAATCCATTTTGCCCGGTGAGGTTGAGAGCTTTCAGCTAATGAAACGTATCCTTGTTAAAGCCCTTACAGAATACATCAAAGAGCATGATTCAGAACGCATTTGCGGCTTTATCTTGGCAATTCAAGATTACCTGGAAGCCTTCTCAAACGGAATTGAGCCGGATAAGCAGTTCGATTTTGGCTTTGTCATGGAAACTGGCAACGATGAGCACCACGAAATTGAGTATATGGACTTTCACTTTGAATCGGAAATAATCGAAGTATCATCAGGTGGTAGTATTTATGATAAACCTGTCGGTAGCGACAGTTACTCAAATTGGGATTATAGTATTGGGCTGAATGGTTGGGACGGGGACAACCACAACTATAGGTTCTCCACGGCGCTTGAATTGGTTCGGAACGGAGCCGAATTATCGATTGAAAGCCCAGATGAATATGCCGACGACATGGAAGATGACTAAAAGAAGGCCCTAATAATGTAATACTATGTTGACTTATTTCCGAGAACGGATAAAATCTACAAAAACACTTTGGACATGTTTCCGCGTACGGAAAATGCCCACAAAAACCACTATCGAACTATTCCCGCGAACGGACAAAAAGAAAAACACAGTCCAGACATTAAGATGAGCCTATCGTGCCATTTGAAGTGAGTGGTTTTGCAAGTGGCAGTGCTTTCTTTTAATGAATGCAGCTTGCAAAATAGCCAACGTTATTATTGATAAATATGAGCATGGATCAGCAGAATTTTAACTACGAGGTGATTGAGTGTTAGGTGCAATTATTGGAGATATTGTGGGCTTAATTTATTTCAATATACAGGTTTTTTTATGGTGGGCCATAAAGGAATCGAACCTTCAACCTTCTGATTAAGAGTTTTAAAGTAGGGTGTTTTGCTATCTATTTAATTATCATTGGAATTACGTTTATATCGACATTCCTAGTTTTTTGTTAGGCCAAATTGTTAAACATTTTGGGCACCAATTCTGAAACTACGGCACCAAATTGGTACCAATTATCAAAGGCATAAAGAATTAATAGCTTAATTAGAATTGATATCGTAGTTGTAAAATAGACTAATCAATCTAATTTTTTGAGATATTATTAAATTATTTAATCCTTCGAAAGTATACTCTGGATTATTATCTAATAATTTCTCCAAATATTTACTAAACTCATCCTGAAATATATTTAATGTTTCTGTTAAAGTGTTTGCTAATTTTTTATCTATAACCATTTCGTATTCAAAGAGAGATTTTTTAGCACTAAGTACCAGATCAGAATACTTATCATAAAATAATTTTATTTCTTGCGTATGGTTTATCACAGAATCTTTATTAAAGTTTTTTATTTCGTCTATCATTAAGAGATTTTGAGCAAAAAAACGCTCAATAAAGGCTATTCTTTTATTAACTAATAATCTTAACCAATGACTCTTATTTATCTTTTTTCTTTCATTTATCTTTGAAGCCTCACCTAAGTTATATAACTTTATCACCAAAAATAAATTCAAAATAGCAATTAAGCATTGCAAAACAGTAATAGTAATATTAAAAGTTGAGTTCCCAATAATTAGTCACTCCAATCAGTATTAGAGATTTTTAAAAAATACAGAACTTGAAGCATATGATATAAATGTTTGTATTCGTTCATATAAGATAGGTTGACATTCGAATATATATCTTTGTTTAAAATTTGCATCACCTAACGAATGAATGCTTTGTCCAAATAAGCCTAGAAAAAATGATGGAGCTATTCCAAATAAATCATCTGGTATAACTATAATTATAATATCAATATCTTGTTTTTTATCCAAACTATTCAATTTTAATCGTTTTCTAAGCTTTTCACCTTCGGTACGACCTGCTAGTATTTTAGTCGTTCCTACATATTCACTTAAGTATAAAGAGAGTTGCGGCAAGTTTATCCCTCCTTAACGAGCTAAATTTCATCAGATAAAATACTCATCTTTTAAAATCAGCCTTACTGATACTACAGTACCAGGGAAATATGTATTTAGATTTCTAATAACACGCAAATCAGGTTGTTTATTCAAACTGTTCTCATTATTAAAAGCAATGACTTTAGAACCTAAGTTATCATCAAATAATTCTTTGCTTTGTATAAATGAATATGATCCATCAATCAAAATACTGACGTGACCAGAAGTTATACTCATTAATGAATGTTGATTATGGATAAAATTTGCTAATTCTAAGAATGATTCAATATATTCAACTGTACCAATTCCTCTGAACGGTTCTCTCATACTGCTTACACCTTGCTGAATTGCATAAAGTGTCCATAAAGTTTCCTTTTTATAACCTTTTAATTTCGCACTTTTGAGTTCTAAGGTTTGTGCTAATTCTGATTCCATATCTAATGAAATAATGTTATCAGAAATTGTTGTACCAGCATTATAGAAAACAAACTGGCACTCACTGGCAGTATCATAATTCCTAAAGAATGCATATCCATACCAACTAGATTTTCCATGGTTGCGACAATTATCCGCAATTTCTGCTATCATGCAACTAATTCTCTGTAATCCCATATTATTTAAATCTAAACCTATATCAGCATAGCATTTGTGAAAATAAGATGTCATATCAGTAGCAACTTTACTAGAGCCTGGTGACATATAGATTTTTAAAGGTTTAATTAAATTATTCTTTAGTGTTAAATTTGAACTATTAAATCTTTTATTTAAACCTGTTACTAGGATCAAATCATTGATATCTGATTTTTCGTTTAAAATTGCGTTTGTTTTGTGTTTTAGATTCTTAATAAATATATTTAATAACACTAATGCACCAGTATCTGCATATTCACACTTTGTAAAGTCTAATGTTATTATTTGGCCACTCTCATTCTTTAAATAATCAAATACTTCAACTGTTTTATCGGGTTCATCACAAAACGAAAATATTGAAGGTATGAATATATTTTTTTGATCGCTATATAAAGAAATCATTAATTAATCCTTTCATATTCCCATGTTAGTATTATACCTTATTATGGTTTTTTTTCCTTTATTAATTCGCAGTTTACAAATGAGATAATAAATTTTATATCATTATTCCCCCATAAATTCACTCAATCTGTCCATGGCATCCCTCTGCATACTGGGTAATACATGACCGTAAACATCCATCGTTGTGTTAAAACTTTCATGGCCGAGAATAGTTTGAACTTTTTTAGGATCAACTCCGGCGGCCAGAAATAACGTGGCAGAAGTATGGCGCTTATGGAGAGCTCTCCATAAGCGCCATACCTTTGCCACGATGTGCCGTGCCGCCGGCATGGATCTGGCAGATATTCAGTATTTATTAGGTCATGCAGATATCAGCACCACTAAAAAAATGTACACTCACATCGAGATAGAACCTCTTAGAAAAGCAATGGATAAACTGACCGAATACATGGAAATTGAGACCTAAAAATCTCATACCACCTTTCTGCCACCTCTTTTGCGAATTTGGAGTAAAATACAGAAAACAGTAAGACCCTCCAAGTACGGAGGGTCTTTGTTTCTTATGGTGGGCCATAAAGGAATCGAACCTTCAACCTTCTGATTAAGAGACAAAGGTAAGTAATAATGATTTAACAAAATAAAAAACATTAGCAACCATAATCATCATGATTAATCACCCAATATGCTGGAGAAATAAAATTTATGGCGACGATTGGGAGACGAAGGACAAAAAATAACATTACCATAACAAAAAGAAAACCCGCCAATCACTGGCGGGTTCGGGTTTTTAAATGGTGAGCCATCCGCTACTCGAACGCGGGACGCCCTGATTAAAAGTCAGAGAGCACGGTTGGAGTTATTGTTTTTTTTAGTGGCCAATCAGGCCACTAAAATATCGCCATGTAGGCACATATAGCCTCCCGGAATTCTCCCGGAATGACTAGAAAAACGAGGATGTTTTTAGCGTAAAGTAGACCCCCACTAAAAAACACAAATGCCTGAATGATCGACGTTTGTGAGGTCTTTCCAGGTTTTAAAAAAATGTCCAATAGGATTCAGGTTCTAGTGGGGGCAACTTCGTGGAGGTTCAAGTCCTCTCTACCGCACCATAGGGAATAATGAGGCTGCACCTCAATCC
>JBAQWI010000239.1:0-1800 GCA_049298835.1 Oscillospiraceae bacterium | reverse complement strand
GATATTCTGTCATGTCAACAGGAGTAGAAAAGGTAGCAGCAAAAGCACGGGAAGATAAGAACTTTGTCTTCACCTCTCTTGCTCACCATATTGGCAGCCAACGACTGTGGGAGAGTTTGAAGAAAGTCCCTACATGGGGTTCAACGTACATCCCCCATAAATGTTCCCTCAGCATAAAAAAGCACACTAATCAGGGGTTTTTGGTTTATTTATTACCAGAAAGCTTAAATATATGGTATTTTCTCTCTGTATACATGGTTTCTGCAGACCCATTAAAAAATGTTTAAATTCAATGCCTTATACGTGCCGATAACATTTATGGGGGATGTACGTCGCAATGTCATTCGGTTAAGGAAAAAATGATGGTATACTGATAACTCTCCACCCACATGAGAGGGGGTTATGCAAATGGACCTACAGCCATCGATGAACTTTTGGGAGAAATTCCAATTTATTATTGAGCAAGTCAGCCAAACATTTGATAACCAGTGGCGTAAGCGAAAACGCGTACTCACTACCCATTTTTTGGTACTGTTTATTTTTAAGTTAGTTCTGAGTAAAAATAAGCAAGGCTACAATAGCATGTTATGTGAGCTGTGGGACGCAGCTTCTCGTGATGAAAGATTGGTGTTGCCGCAGCAAAGCCCCCTTGCGGCTTCATCGATATGCGAAGCAAGGCAAAAGTTACCTGAAATAGTTTTTCAAAAAATTAATCAAGAAGTGCTGCTTCACTGGAATAAAGAGAAAGTAAGTTCACGGTGGCAAGGTCATCGCGTATTTGCAATTGATGGTTCCAAACTTAATTTACCCCATGAATTATCCAATGAAGGTTATAAAATCCAAAGTAAAGAGCATCGGCATTATCCTACAGGACTTATAAGCAGTCTTTATCATTTAAGTGATGGGATGATCTATGATTTTAGTTTGCGAGCTGATTTAGATGAGAGGCTGGCGGCCATTGAGCATATGGCTCATCTGTCTGCAGGGGATATACTCGTTCTTGATCGCGGTTATTTTAGTTATTTATTTTTATATAAGAGTATTGAGAAAAATATCAAAATTATCTGTCGAATGCAGCCTGGAACGGTTAACGGTGAAATAAAATCTTTTTGGGATAGTGAAAAAACAGAGGCGATTATTCAATACTATCCTTCATCGTTCGTCAAATCTAAGTTAAAAGCAAGAGGATTTAACCTCGTTTATAAAAAGATACCTTTGCGACTCTTCAAATACACGATCGATAGTGAACTCTATGTTTGTGCAACAACTCTGATGGGGGGAAATTATCCTCTGGATGAATTTCACCGCTTATATCACGGTCGTTGGGGAATTGAAGAGCTGTATAAAATATCCAAACAATTTATTGAAATAGAAGATTTTCACGCGAAAACTGAACGAGGCGTAAAACAAGAGTTATATGCTCATATGTTGCTAATAAATATCGCCAGGATTTTTGAATTTGAAGCAAAAAATAAATTACCCCCTTCGACTTCCTCCGATAACTCTACAGCATTAAAAGATAGTTATTGGCAAGGATTTTGTAAAGACTTACAAGCCCTTAAAATAAATTTTAAAAATTGTTTATTGGTTGTTGCTCGTTACTTAGAATTATTATTTTTAGCCAGTAGCCACACGATCATAAATTGGTTACCCAATGCCATTGCTTCGATTGCTCGGGTAAGGCAGAAAATAAGACCGGCTCGTCACTGTCCTCGGCGCTCATTCAAACCCATTAAGAAATGGGCAAGTAGGAATAATCCAATGCTAGGGAGGGCTTAACCGAATGACATTGATGTACGT
>JBAQWI010000238.1:0-3891 GCA_049298835.1 Oscillospiraceae bacterium | reverse complement strand
GGTATGCACTGTCGCTGAACATATCAGCCACAACTGCCATAGCTTTTCTAATATCAGATACTATGATATAACTAACAGGAACATTGGTGTCGTAAATTTTCTCGCTTAGATAGCAGGCGATAGAGTTGTCAACTGCGTCGTCGAGATACTCTTTTTTAAAAGCAGCGCCTTTACAAGCGAAAAGCGTATAAGGTTTTGTTTCCTTTGAGTTGTATGTAATATTTTCAATTGCAAGTGTATCGTTTATAATTTTGCTTGAGACTAAGAGTTTAGCATCATCTAATGCTTCAACATAAGAGTTAATTGAATAAAATTTCATTGTTGCCTCCAAGTTTAATGTGTGTAGTTTTGGAAATAATATACTAATTATATCATAAAAAATATTTGTGTGACAAATATATACCCGTGATTCAATGTTCTCGTTATGGTCGAAATCTTTGATTTCGGGTACCATAGAGGTTATTATAGCATAAAGCAGAAAGGGTTTCAATAATTGGGTTTACTTCTTATTTTAGGAATGCTATAATATTAAGAATGGAAATTGTGCTATAAATTTCACCGATTTTATGGCACAATAACAGTATCGCTCAAAATCAGATGAAAATACAAAAATGAGAGCAATTTAATTGCAAGGAGGATCAGTTATGTTTGAAATTATCGGCTGTCCGATGCATCAAGGAGTTTCAAATGATGGACTAAAAAAATGTATAGATACATTGAATGAAACTTTTTGTGAGCTAAATATAAAAAAAATTGACGAAGAGATCTGTCAAGAGGATAATCTGCCTAACTTAAAAAATCTGAACGGAATAGTGAAAACCTGTCAAAAAATTGCGACTGAAACTGATAGAGTAATAAAATCTGGAAAGATACCCCTTTTTGTAGGTGGCGATCATGCGTCTGCAATGGGAACAGTGGCAGGTGCACACGCTAATGCAGAACATTTAGGCTTAATTTGGATTGATGCCCACGCTGATATAAACACGGATGTGACTACTATTACGGGAAATATTCATGGTATGCCTGTTTCTGCAATCATGGGCTTTGGCAACGAATTGCTAAGCTCAATTTATAGCGAACAACCAAAGGTTTTGCCACAGCACATTGTGCTTTTTGGCGTACGAGATTTGGATCCGCTTGAAAAGGAAATTGTCGAAAGACTAAATATAAAGACTTTTACTTATGACGAAGTTATGGAAATTGGTGTTGTAAAAGCATTGGCACAGGTGAAAAAATATCTCAAAGGGATTGATAAACTCCACGTAAGTTTTGATCTTGATTCGATGAACCCAGAACTTATCAAAGGAGTAACCGTCCCTGTTGCAAGTGGATTTAATGCAGATGATGTCTTTTCGATGTTTGATTATATCCTAGAGCACTTTAAACTATCATCAGTTGATGTGGTCGAGTTTAATCCAGCTTATGATACAGATGGATATACAGCTGAATTTACAAATTCACTGTTGCAAAAAATAATGAAGGCATAAAAAAGACAAAACGGAGGTCAAATTAAAATGGCAGATATTGATTTTATACCAGTTTTATTGGGAAGTGACGCCAATGTTTACGGCATGGCTCGCTCGTTTCATGAGGAATACGGTGTTTCTTCTATTGCAGTGAGCAAGACTATTTTTACTGCAACAGTTGACTCTAAAATTATAGATTTTACGTTAGAACCAGATTTAGAAAACCCAGAGAAGTTCTTGAATAAACTGATTGAATTGAAAAACCAACATAAGGATAAAAAATTAGTTCTTGTACCTTGTGGTGATGGATACGTAAAGCTTGTTGTGAAATTTCAAAATGAGCTAAAAGAGCATTACTATTTCAACTGTCTTTCCGAGGAATTGCTACAAACACTTTCAATGAAAGAAAGTTTTTATGAAATTTGTGATAAATATGGGTTTGACTATCCTAAAACTGAGGTAGTTGCTGTTGAAGATTACAAAACCAAACAAATTTCAATTCAGTTTCCTGTTATCATTAAGGCATCAAATTCAGTTGCATATTGGCAATGTAGCTTCAAAGGAAAAATGAAGGTATTTGTTGCACAGGACAAAGCTGAGTACGATAGAATTGTTACTACAATTTATTCGTCCTCTTATAAAGATCACTTAACAATACAGGAGTTTATCCCTGGCGATGACACCTATATGCGTGTGCTAAATTGCTATGTTGGTAAGGATAAAAAAGTAAAGCTTATGGCGCTAGGTCATGCGTTACTTGAGGAGCATACTCCACAAGGTATTGGTAGTTATGTTGCAATTATCAATACTTATGATGAGACATTGCTCAATAAATTTAAAACGTTTTTAGAAGAAATCGGCTATCAAGGTTTTGCGAATTTTGATATGAAACTTGATATGCGTGACGGTAAATATAAGCTGTTTGAAACAAATATAAGACAAGGAAGATCTAGCTTTTATGTGACTGCTAGTGGATACAATCTAGCAAAATGGTTGGTTGATGATATTTTATATAACATGGAAATGCCACTTACCATTGCAAAAACAGAGCATTTGTGGATACAAGTGCCTAAGGGAATTGTCTATAAATATGTTGCTGATGAGGGTCTAAAAGCTAAGGTTCGACAACTTATTAAGGACAGAAAATGCACAAATTCACTGTTTTACAATAAAGACTTGAGGTTTAAAAGGTATGTAAAACTTCAAATGAATATGTTAAATCACTATAAAAAATACAAAAAATACTATGGCAAAAAAGGACTAGATGAATAATGGAGGTGTATCAATCATGCCGATGCGAAAAACACTTGGGGTAATTGGCGGAGTAGGTCCGCTCTCGACCGCCTATTTTATGGAGGTTTTAATCAATAAAACGGATGCAGTTTTGGATCAAGACCATGTCGATATGATTGTGTTAAACCACTGCGAAATTCCAGATAGAACGGCATATATTTTGGACAATACAAAAGAAAATCCAGTTCCTTTTATGAAGGAAGATGCAATAAAGCTTGAAAAATTGGGATGTAGTGTAATTGCAACACCTTGTAATACTGCACATTATTTTTATAATGAACTTCAGTCGGCAGTTTCCATTCCAATTATTAATATGATTGAGGAAACAGCAATTGCCCTGAAAAAAGACAACGTCAAACGAGCAGGTATTATGGCAACTAACGGAACTGTTGCAACAAAGTTGTTTCAAAATGCCCTGACTAAACAAGGGATTGATCCAGTTGTACCAAATGAAGAAAATCAGCAGTTTGTCATGGATATCATCTACGATAACGTAAAGGCTGGAGTGCCAATAGACTTGGAAAAATTTAAGTCGGTTGTAAATGAATTTAGATTACATAGCTGTGACAAGGTAATTTTAGGTTGTACAGAGTTGTCCGTTCTAAGAAAAGAATACTCATTGGGTGACTTCTATGTGGATAGCCTTGAGGTGCTTTGCGAACGAGCAATCGTGGCTTGCGGTAGAACTGTGAAGAAGTAATAGTCAAAAGGCTGTCAGTTTTAAACTGACAGCCTTTTGTGTAAGGTTAAGGTGAATTGAGTTAGACAAATTGTAGGGAATGGTCTTTGACCATTCCGAGGGCGATTAATAATCGGCACCTACAGGTATAAACTTTTAATTTGTGCAGTATCGACGGACGAACACAGTTCGCCCCTACTTGTCCATAGTATCGTCATAATAAATCTGTTGAATTTACGTTAGGAGTATGCTAATATCAAAGTATATCAAAAAAGGAGAGTATTATTATGAATTATACACCAGACGAAAATAGATATGATAAAATGCAATATAGAAAATGTGGTAACAGCGGACTTTACCTACCACTTATTTCACTTGGTATGTGGCAAAATTTTGGCTCAAACCGTCCATGCGACAATTCAAAAGCAATGGCACTACGTGCATTTGACTTAG